>CANHRW010000033.1 GCA_947462865.1 Bacteroidota bacterium
ATCAACTCTGCATATTCAGCCCTGATTTTGTCTCTTTCTAAACCAGTTAATCTTTGCAAACGCATGTCAAGAATGGCTTTAGATTGAATTTCGCTCAATTTAAAAGTGTTCATCAAGCCTGCTTTGGCATCATCAGGATTTGAACTGTTTCTAATTAAAGCAATTACCTCATCTAAATGGTCTAAAGCAATCAATAAACCTTCTAAAATATGCGCTTTGCGAAGTGCTTCTTCTAATTCGTATTGTGTTCTTTTAACAACAACCTCATGGCGATGCTCAACATAGTATTTAATTAAACCCAATAAATTAAGGGTTTCAGGACGCCCTTTTACCAAACATACATTGTTGATATTGAACGCAGTTTGTAATTGGGTGTATTTGTATAACTTGTTGAGGATCACATTTGGAACGGCATCTCTCTTTAAATCATACACAACACGCATCCCATCTCTGTCACTCTCGTCTCTGATATCTGAAATGCCTTCAATGACCTTTTCGTTGATCAATTCTGCAGTTCTTTCAATTAAATACGATTTGTTAACCTGGTATGGAATTTCTGATACAATGATTTGGTTTTTGCCAGATGCTGTGGTGTCAAAAATTGCTTTAGCACGCATCACAATTCTGCCCCTACCTGTTTCGAATGCCTCTTTTACACCTTCATATCCATAAATGGTACCACCTGTAGGAAAATCAGGTGCTTTCACATATTTCATTAAGTCGGCAACAGTTACATCTTTGTTTTCAATGTAGGCAACAATACCGTCAATGACTTCACCTAAATTGTGAGGAGCCATATTGGTAGCCATACCTACAGCAATACCCGATGCGCCATTAACCAATAAGTTTGGAATTTTAGCAGGCAAAACAGTTGGTTCTTGCAAACTATCATCAAAATTGGCTCTGAAATCAACCGTATTTTTGTCAATATCGGTTAATAATTCTTCAGCTATTTTACGTAACCTGGCTTCAGTGTAACGCATGGCCGCAGGTGGATCACCATCAACCGAACCAAAGTTTCCTTGCCCATCAACCAACATGTAACGCATGTTCCATTCTTGAGCCATACGCACCATGGTATCATAAACAGATGAATCTCCGTGTGGATGGTACTTACCCAAAACTTCACCCACAATCCTGGCCGATTTTTTATAGGGCCTATTTGAAGCCAAGCCCAATTCAGTCATACCATACAAAACCCTTCTGTGCACGGGTTTTAAACCATCTCTTACATCTGGTAAGGCTCTGCTCACAATAACCGACATCGAATAATCGATATAGGCGGTTTTCATTTCCTCTTCGATGTTAATAGGAATAATTCTGTCTTCTGCCATTTTTTGTTTTTAATTAGACTTTTTTGGGTGCTAAAAATTGAAGAAATAAAACTGCAATAGAATGCCCACAAACAAAGCAACGCAAGATATTTAAAAGTCATGAATTTAAGTGGCCAAAATACCCACAAAATCAAATAAAAATGTGGAAAAACAGCACTAAAAAATCAGGATGTTTGAGGAACCTATTTTTGCAGTTTACCAATCATGAAAAATTCAAGCAAGTGTAAGCCATTTTTATGGCTATTGATGCTCTTTATTTGTATCTATTCTTATGAGTCTATCGCCCAAAGCAGATTAGATATCCTTCATATCGATTTAAAAGGAAAAATAAGCCAACAAACACAAGGACAATACAATGGAACGGCCACCATCAAAGGGGTCATAGTACAAAAACCTATAAATTCTATACAATTTGATTTAATTGGGTTAAAAGTTTCCCAGGTCATTTCAAATGGTATAGATCAATTATATACCCAAAACGACAGCCAAGTTGTTGTAAATATCAATGAAAATAAACAAATTGGTGATACCCTTATTTTGGCTATCAGCTATGGGGGAAAACCGGTTCAAGATGCCAAATGGGGAGGCTTTTATTTCAATGGCAATTACAGTTACAATATGGGTGTAGCATTTGCGAGTTTGCCGCATAATTTTGGCAGGTGTTGGTTCCCTTGCAACGATAATTTCACAGATAAATCAACTTACTCGTTTGAAATAGAAGTAGATAAAGGATTTGCAGCTATTTGTAACGGTTTGTTAAAATCTGCCGATAACAACACCTGGAAATGGGAAATTCAACAAGTCATCCCAAGTTATTTGGTAAATGTGGCAGTAGGAAAATATGTTTTACTAAATGACACTGTTGTAACAGCTAACAGGTCCATTCCTATTGTTTTGGCAGTTGAAGCCAAAGACAGTACCAACTTAAAAATTTCGTTTAGTAAGCTCAAGCAAGCACTTCAATGTTTTGAAGCCAAGTTTGGTCCTTACTTATTTGATAGAATAGGTTTTGTGGGCGTACCTTTTAACAGTGGCGCAATGGAACATGCCAGCAATATTTCTTACCCATTGTATGCAATTGATGGCAGTTTACAATACCAAACTTTAATGGCTCATGAATTTTCACACCATTGGTTTGGCAATTTGGTAACCTGTTCAAATGCATCAGACATGTGGTTAAACGAGGGCTGGGCCAGTTATTGCGAAGCCTTATTTTTAGAGTGTGTAGAAGGAAAAGAGGCTTATTTAGCTGATATCAACGACAAAGTTTTTGAAGCCAATAGATGGGCCGCCCTTCGCGATCATGGTTACAGAGCTATAGCCAATATGGACGAAAATTTCACCTATGGTACGCATGTGTATACCAAAGGAGCTCTAATGGTTCACAACCTCAGGCTTTTAATGGGAGATGAGGCGTTTTTCAAGGGCATGAAAAGCTTTTTAAACAAGTACCAATTTAAAAATGCTGGATCTCTCCAACTCAGAGACGAGCTGCAAAATTTTACGAGTAAAGACTTAACAGCATTTTTCCAGCATTGGATTTTTGAAGCTGGGCAAACGGCAATGCGGATGAGCCAATTTCAGGTAACTGGGAAACAACTGAATTTGGCATTAGAACAATTGAACTTTTTACATCCTAAAACGGACAATACCCTGCAATTAACTATACGGTTGTATAGCAAATTGGGTTCATTCGTTGATTTTCCAATCAATTCACTAAAAACCAATTACCAGTTTGAATTACCCGATGCTTTTGAACCTGCCTATTATGTGCTCAATCATTCAAATGAACCGGCATTGGCAAAAACTTTTGAATTAAAAACCCTCAAAGGAACTGGCATTCAAAACATAACTTCTACCCTATTTTCTTTGAACATTCAAAGCAATTCAGATTCAAGTATCTTGCTTTCTGAACATTATTTTGTAGGCACGAACCCCAACGATCACCCTATCAAAGGCATTGCGTTTTCACCTGAACGCTTTTGGAGAATAGACGGCTCATGGGCTCCCAATTTCAAAGCTTCAGCTTTCTTTAATTATGATGGCAGAAACGATTATACCAACCAATTGGGTGGATTAGACCCTGAGTTGTTTAAGTTTGGTACGGAGAATGATTTGGTATTGTTATACCGCCCAAAACCTGATACGGCCTGGACCATAGAAACAGCTTTGGTACTGCAAACAGGTGCTTCTACCACCGATAAAATTGGCAGATTTTGGTTGAACCAACTCAAAAAAGGTGAATATGTATTGGGCATGAAAAACGCCAGTGCAGGCATTCAACAAAAGAAATTGGGTCAACAGTTATTTCAATTGTTTCCCAATCCGAGCAACAAAGAATTGAACATTGTTTGTGAAAAAAACATGAAGGACTTGGCTGTTTCGGTTTATGATAAGCAAGGCAAATTACAATTTACCAAATTGTTTGAGCAAGCTGGTAACCAATTTGTATTACCTATAGAACAACTACAAGCTGGAAACTATATCATCAGCATCAACGCTCAAAAATATTTCAATGCTACATATCAGTTTGTGAAAGAATAAGCGAATGTTTGGCTAAATAATTCAATGGCCTCTCTAAGCTATTAGCAGTGACATTTATATATGTTAAACAAAATATAATTAACTAACAATACAAGTGAATGTATCAAAATGAAATTAAAAAGAGCGGAATACCCCGAAATATTTCTTCCTGAATTTTCGTGGCTTTTTTTACCTTTGCCTCTCAATTTAAAAACATGAAAAACATTACTGTTATAGGTTCAGGTACCATGGGAAACGGAATTGCCCATGTGTTTGCACAAAATAATTACACGGTAAACCTCATTGACGTGAACGAGGTTCAGTTGAAAAAAGCAATTGAAACCATTTCAAAAAACTTAGACCGTCAGGTAGCCAAAAGCGTGATTGATGAAAATGCAAAAAACGCTACACTAGCCAATATTCAAACCTTTACTGATTTAAAATCAGCTTGTTCAAATGCCGACTTAGTCATTGAAGCAGCCAGTGAAAACATCAATATCAAATTAGATATTTTCAAACAAATTGATGAGTATGCACCTGCACATTGCATTTTGGCATCTAATACTTCTTCTATTTCAATCACTAAAATTGCCAGTGTTACCAAACGCCCTGAACAAGTAATTGGCATGCATTTTATGAACCCTGTTCCAGTAATGAAATTGGTAGAAATTATCAATGGGTTCAAAACTGCAAAATCAGTTTCTGAAACCATTTCTAAATTGTCTAAAGACATTGGTAAAATACCTGCAGAAGCCAATGATTATGCAGGTTTTATAGCCAACCGTATTTTAATGCCTATGATCAACGAAGCCATTATTTGTTTACAAACTGGAGTTGGTACTGTTGAATCTATTGATACGGTTATGAAATTGGGTATGGCTCACCCAATGGGTCCATTGCAATTGGCCGATTTTATTGGTTTAGATGTTTGCTTGGCCATTATGAATGTATTGTACGAAGGTTTAGGGCAAGACAAATACGCTCCTTCTCCGCTATTAGTGAATATGGTGACTGCTGGAAATCTTGGTGTTAAAACAGGTGAAGGTTTTTATGTGCATACACCAGGAAGTAAAGAATTGGTAGTGAGCAGCAGATTTCAATCTTAAGTATAAAGTATTATAAAAGAGAAGCCCCGCGGCAAAGCTGCGGGGCTTCTCTTTTGGAATTGACGTTAAAAAATAATGCGCGGGGCAAAGCCCCGCGCATTATTTTTATTTATAAATTTTGAATTAATCGCATTTATAAGTAAACAAGCTGATGGCATCTATTCCATTTGCTGTTTCTTTTTCTTGTGTTACTTTATTTTCAGCAATAGAGTAAGTGTAAGTAGTAGTTCCAGAACCTGTTACTTTGGTTTTAACCAAGTTTTTTGAACCTAAACCTGGCTCTTCAAGGTTAAAAATATTTTTAGCTTTACTCTTAGCTCTGTTATCTAATTTATCAGCATAATAGGTAAATTCAGTGATATCAACTGCAGCAGGATCAGCAGTATTGGTTGATGTAGTTTTCACTAAATTACCACCTGAATACTCATAATTGGTTGTTAAGCTAATAGACGTTTGAGCGTTAAGATTAAGTGTAATTTCAGTTGTTTTTGCTGTTCCGTCAGAATTGTAAGTATTTTGTACGATGTAACCTTGTGTTTGATTACCAATAGTTACACGAGTTGGATAGCCACTGTTATTCACATAAAAAGTACCACCGTTGGTAGTTGTTCCATTGCTTTTTACTTCAATGGTTCCTGTAAATGCATCTGTCCAAGTAAGGTTATAAGCAAAAGTTTTACCCATAGAATCATTTAACTGTGAAAGCATTCTTTTGTTTGCATCATAAGTGATTGTTGTTGATTCTGAAGTTGCTTGATCGGTTACTTTGGTTACCAAACAGTTGTCAACTGTTGGAGTTGGTGTTGTAGTAGAATTTGAATTTGAAGAATCTTTAGAACAACTCATTTGTACAAACGCCCAGCTTGCAACAAATAACATTAAAACTATTTTTTTCATATTTTTTATTTTCATGACAAATATGTGATTTTTTTATTTAAAAAAGCATTGTTAAACCTTCTTTACTTATGATTTTAAAAATTTGTTAATAAATGGAATTTTATAAGTCTAATTTTGCATCAAAGTTTAAATAAAAAGAGAATGGAACATGTAGAATGCTTGATTATAGGAAGTGGCCCCGCCGGCTACACTGCAGCTATATATGCAGCACGTGCAGATATGAAACCAGTGATGTATGTTGGTATGCAACCCGGAGGTCAATTGACTATTACCACTGATGTTGAAAATTTCCCAGGTTTCCCTGATGGTGTGATGGGTCCAGAAATGATGGAATTGTTTAGAAAACAAGCCGAAAGATTTGGAACAGACATCCGCTATGGCATGATCACTAAAGTAGATTTTTCAGGAAAGCCACCTTTTAAAATTCAGGTAGATGAACAAAAAGAAATGTTAGCAGAAACTGTTATCATTGCTACAGGAGCCAGTGCAAAATGGTTAGGCATACCTTCAGAAAGCAAGCTCAATGGCCGAGGAGTATCTGCTTGTGCAGTATGCGATGGTTTCTTTTTTAGAGGCAAAGATGTGGCTATTGTTGGTGCAGGAGATACCGCATGTGAAGAAGCCAGTTATTTAGCTAAAATTTGTAGCAAGGTATACATGGTTGTGCGTAAATCTGAATTCAAAGCTTCAAAAGCCATGCAAAACCGTGTGCTTTCGACTCCAAATATTGAAGTTTTATTCAATTCAGAAACAGATGAAATATTGGGAGAGGAAAAGGTTTCAGGTGTAAGAATTAAGAATAACCAAGATAACAGCATGCGAGAAATTGATATCCAAGGTTTCTTTGTTGCAATAGGCCATCAACCCAATACAGCCGTTTTTAGTCCATTTATTGATATGGATGAAACAGGTTATATCAAAACCATTCCAGGTACTACTAAAACCAATGTAGATGGGGTATTTGCCTGTGGTGATGCGCAAGATAAAAATTACAGACAAGCAGTAACCGCCGCTGGAAGTGGCTGTATGGCAGCCTTAGATGCTGAAAGGTATTTAGCAGCTAAAGCAGATTAATATGATGAATTGGCAATCGCTTAGTTCCCTAGATGAAATCAATCAATTGCTCAAAAAATCATTTGATCAGCCTGTATTGATTTTCAAACACAGTACCAGATGCAGCATCAGTAGTACCGTTTTAAACAGATTTGAAACCAAATGGAAAGCCAATCAAGACTTTAAATTTGAAGGCTATTTATTGGATTTATTGAACTATAGAATGGTTTCTAATGAATTGGCTTCTACCTTCGAGGTGCAACATGAATCGCCTCAGGTATTGGTACTTGTGAATGGAAAATGTGTCAATCAC
This sequence comes from Bacteroidota bacterium, assembly GCA_947462865.1. Lineage (GTDB taxonomy): Bacteria > Bacteroidota > Bacteroidia > UKL13-3 > UKL13-3 > CAISCU01. Next base: position 7,227 of record CANHRW010000033.1, read on the forward strand.
AAAAACCATTATGAAATTGATTTAGAAGAAATTTTAACTGAAATTAAGTCAATTTAGGTTCAACCAAAATTGTTTTTTCACGCGCTACTTTTACTTGACCCGGAAGTGCTGATTTAAACTTTGTGACATGTTTCTTTTCTGTATACATGACTAAAACCATGCTACTCGATTTAGCTTTCGAGAAATAGGCTGCAAGTTCTGCAGCCCTGTAAATAACAGGTTCAGGTATATTGGCTATTCCTTTGCGTTTAACAATTACATGACTCCCACTCACCCCTGCTGCATGCAGCCATAGGTCTTCTTTGTGAGCATGTTTAAAAGTAAGGACATCATTGTTTTTTGAGTTTCTACCAACCCATATTTGGTAGTCATCAAATTGAAACACTTTAAACAAAGACTCTTTTTGGCTGGGGACACTTTGCTTTTTAACTTCTTTAATTTTAGTAGTGTTCTCTGCTTGAGCTAATGCCTGCGTTAGTTGACTCAATTCTCTACTCGATTTTTCAATCAATTGGTTGGCATTTTCCAATTCTAATTTCCTGTTTTTAGATTTTCTATAATAAACTGCTGCATTTTCAGCTGCATTTAATTTAGCATTGAGTGCTATAACCAAGTCTTTGTTTCTATAAAAGTCAAATACTTGCACTTGATTATCGCCCTTTTGAATCAAATGCATATGAGACATGATTAAATGACCAATTTCATCCAATGGAATGGCTTGGTTTAAATGAGCTATCTTGATTTGGTTATTGTAAATGATTTTATTACAACGATCAATTTTTGAATGAATACTTTTTAACAACTGTATTTTTGCTTCGTTGAATTGAAGTCTTTTCAGTTCTAAAATTGAAAAAGCAGTGTAAGCTTCTAACAGATCTACTGTGGTTAATTTCAAATTGGCCATTTCTGGCAATTGAATGTCTATGTAATTGTGTTGATTTACTTCAAATACCCTGTATAAAACAGTTTCAGCAATTTGTTTACAAGGTACCAATTGACCCATTTGTTGTAAATTAAAATGCGCATCTTGTTTGATTTGAGGTCTAAATAAGCCTTCTAAATGCATTCCACGGAAATACAAAACGTTCAATAAAGGTCCAAAACATTTGAATACCAATCGTTGATTGTTCTCAAATTCCAATGTAAAAATGCGTTCATTTTCGATATACTTAACCCCTACTACATCTTTTCCTATTAGATCTTGAAAAATAGGCTGAACACCAGACATTCGGTCTGTTTCCTTATCAAAAAATAAAAAAAAAGCTGCTCTATATACACAATTCAGTTGTAGGCTAAATGGCTCCCCATTGGATTTAAAATTTAAATACAACTCTTGATTTGTATCAACAAATGCATCTGTTAAAACTGACTGTTCTAGTATGGCAGATAAAGAACTGGCAATGGCATGAACACATTGAATGGAATAACGAAAATCCATTTTACAAGTCTGTTAATTTCAAACCATCATGTGCCAAAAACATTCCATCTGGCAATGTTTTTTGTATGTCTTTGTGCTGACCCAATTGGTGACTGATATGCGTAAAATAAGTACGCTTAGCTCCAATTTTTTGAGACATTTCAATGGCTTCATTCAAGGTGAAATGAGAGATGTGTTTTTCATGTCGCAATGCATTTAACACAAGTACATCTATGTCTTTGAGCTTTTCAATTTCTTGATCTGGAATTGAATTGGCATCTGTGATATACGCAAAGTTTCCAAACCTAAAACCCAAAACAGGTAATAAATGGTGATACACTCTAATGGGTATAATTTCTATTCCTTGTACTGCAAATACCTCCTGACCTATTTGATGAATGTTCATTTCAGGAACACCTGGGTATTTGGGTTCTTGAAATGCGTAATAAAATTCTTGCCTTATAGCTTGTTCAACCATGGGTTCACAATACAAGTCAATCGACTTTTTCATGCTAAAATTAAAGCCTCTGATATCGTCCAAACCAGATAGATGGTCGCGGTGAGCATGGGTAATTAAAATAGCCGATAAATGTGAAAGTTGAGCCGAAAGCATTTGTTGCCTAAAATCAGGGCCGGTATCTATGACTATATTGATATCACCCAACTGAAGCAAAACACTTGAACGCAAGCGTTTGTCAAATTCATCAGTTGATGTGCAAACAGCACAATTGCATGCAATAATTGGAACACCTTGCGAAGTTCCTGTTCCCAGAAATGTAACTTGAATTCCCATTGGCCTTTAACAAATAACACCATAATTTATTCTTTTTCAAAAGAAACTTAAACCAAAGCCATAATAAGTCTTAAAACAATACTACCCACAATACCAATGAGGATATCAAATCGAGTTTGAAAGTACGAATTGCACTATTTTTTAATAAGTTGCAAGTCTATGTACAACCCAGTTTTCATCTCAGAAAAAATCAAATCCAAAGCCATGGCTATGGGTTTTGATGCTATTGGGATCAGTAAAGCTGGTTTTTTAGAAAAAGAAGCTGCTCAATTAGAAAACTGGCTCAAATCAAACAAGCAGGGTCAATTGAGTTACATGGACAATTATTTTGACCTTCGAGTCGATCCAACCAAATTAGTACCTGGCGCAAAATCTGTGATTAGTTTGATGTACAACTATTTCACAACAGAAACACCTAATCACCAAGAATTTAAAATTTCTAAGTACGCCTACGGAAACGATTACCACGAAGTCATTAAAAACAAATTATTTACTCTGGTAAATGAATTAAAAACAGAGATTGGTCAATTCAATGCGCGTGTTTTTGTGGACTCTGCACCTGTTTTAGAAAAAGCTTGGGCTGCTAAAAGTGGGCTGGGTTGGATTGGTAAAAACAGCAATTTAATCTCAAAAAAAAGAGGGAGTTTTTTCTTTTTGGCGGAAATTATTTTGGATTTAGAATTAGAAACAGATTCCCCAGTTAGCAACCACTGTGGCAATTGCACTGCATGTGTAGATGCTTGTCCAACCCAAGCAATTACACCATACCAAGTAGATGCAAGCAAGTGTATCAGCTATTTTACCATTGAACTAAAGGACCAAATACCCTCAGAAATGCAGGGCAAATGGGACAATTGGATTTTTGGTTGTGACATCTGTATGGATGTATGTCCTTGGAACAGATTTTCAATTGCTCATCAAGAACCACAATTTACAATCAATGAAATCATAAAAAATTATTCTTCAAAAGAATGGCTCGAACTTACCGAACCTATTTTTAATGATAAATTTAAAAAATCGCCTATTCAAAGAGCTAAATTTTCAGGCTTAAAAAGGAATATTCAATTTATTACTAAGAACAATGAAAACAAGTAAACTCCTACTTTTGGTTTTGTTATTTTTTAGCCAAACAATTAAGGCGCAAAGCAATTTTGGCGTTTACATGAATTTGAACTTTTCTATGGTAGATCAGGTTCCAGATATGGTGAACAACAATAGCTATGCCTATGGTGCTTTTTTTCAACACCCATTTAGTATTTACCATGCCAATAATTTCCTGAACAGACTAGATTATACCGGAGAATTGGGATTTAATTATGTTGGCTTCAGAGACAAACAAACCGACTTAAGATATAACAATTACTACATAGAGTCGGCATTTCATATCAATTTCATACCTGATAGAATGACCGATGCCTTGAGAATATTCGTTGGAATCAGACCCAGCTTTTTAATTTACCAAGACAACGAAACTTTTGAATTTGGCTCCTACCAAACCATTGAGAAAGAAAATAGAAACCATTACAGAACTGGTGATTTGGACATGGGTATAACCGCTGGCATTAGCCTTTCATTGGGTCAAGTTGCACGATTTGAAACCAAATACACTTGGGGTAGTACAGCACAACTTTCACCAGGTTTCTTAAAAGGTAAACCTTCATTACTGGAATTTGGCTTAAAGTTAAGTGCTGTTAACTTGAGTAAACTCATTCAGAACAAAGATGAATCCTTCGATAACCAATTAAAAAAATTAAACAGTTCTAAATTATTGGTGATGCTTGAAACCCCAAATGAGAAGCTCATTGCAAAATTGAGAGCCGATAATAACACGACACAAATCGATAACATAATTGCCTATCAACAGGCCACCAATTTGGCTGTAAAAAATGCATTTATTAAGTTTTTTAATTTTAGTGATATTGCCTTTTTCTATGATTCAAATGCCTATTTAGTTTCTACAGGAAACAGCTCAAAAGCCATTGCTAATTGTGAGTTTAACACGAATGCGACAACCCAAAACGATACCGCATTTTACATTGCGGCTTTTTGTAATGATTTCTCTCCCATTAGCCAAAAAATAGATTATGGATTGTATTTCTACGATGCAAAATTCTTGTTATTGAACAAACCTTTTAACCTACCTACAAACCATTTGGGGGTATTCCCTAACGGAGACCCCCTTGCCTATTTTAAACGATTGAGTGTACTCAGAAATGTTGCCGATTTTAACCGAATTGTCTTCAAAGCAAATGCAAGACTCATGAGGGCATTAAAAAAATAGAAACTGTTTTATTCTTCATATATCAATGAAGGCTCTCTGTATCCAGGTAGGTTCATGTACCAATCATTCTTAAGCAAACCTCCTGATTCAGCCCATTCTGCAAACTTTAAATAAGCCGAATTAATTGCTGCTTTTTCAATGGGGTAATCAAATGAATCAGGAACATGCATGGCCCACGGAAAACTTCCCTGTTTAGACAAATAGGTTTGTCCTGAACCTATTACGGTGTTATCATCTCCTGTACCAAACAACCCTATATTTGCCAAATCTGTAGGCAGCTCTCCTGCCAAATGTATTTCTACCGACCGACCAAAACCTATATCATTGTTCCAAATAAATGGATTGTAGTGACCTAATGTAAATTCATTTAATGGTATACCGTTTTCTATATCAAACGATACATTGTAAACAACATCAGCTGAATGTGGTTGTTCTAAAAAGGTATTCCATTCGAGCATTTCTTCTCTCATATTGTCAAAAAGAATTAAAACCGCTTTGGATTGATTTGCCTCTAAAGTTGCCCCAACTACATTTGAAACCTTTGTTCTCAAAACAGGAAACGCTACTCCAAATCCATTTTTATGAATACCTCCAGTTGCTTTTAACTGATATTCTGCTTGAACATTCACAACCTCATTGTGTGCATTTGTAACCAATTCATATGCATAATGCATTACCAAATCATTCAAGTCATAATCTCCTTTATATGGCCATAAATCTTCAAATCCCAATGTACCCTTATTGCCTATTATTTTAAATGTTTTGTCTGGATCATTTGGAAAATCATCGTATTCATCACAGACTCCATCTCCATCACTGTCAATGCAAGGTTCATCAGCATCATTGCCTTCGGGATTACATGCTGTAACTGATATTGCCTCAGAACAGCTAAAGACAGCAGGATAACTCAAGTTTTCTGCCCATACGTTTTCAATGACGTTGTGGTCGCAGTATTTGATGGTTCCGCCAATCAAACCTTGTTCATTTCCTTTGGTTCCACTAATTACTTTTATAAACGAGAAAGCGCTAACTCCACTTGAGCTATAACCCATGATATGGCTATTGACCTGAATATTTTTGGTAGACAACATCGCTCCATCATACATACTAAATTGATCATTGATTCCGCCATTAAAAGCTGCTTCCATGTCACACTTGATATAGCCATAATTTTTAAACAAGCCCTCACATTTAAAATCATTGTGTATGATTAGCTTACAATTGTTTGTAAATTGAGCATGCGCATTGTGTTCTAGCTTGTAATCTACCTCAATTGCTCCATTATTAACCAATACCGAATTGGCATTTGGGTTAAAACTTTTGCTTAAATGACAAGTACCCTCATTGGTAAATAACGCATTACTGTTTACATTGAAATTTGCATTACCTTTTGTTGCAACCTTACCATAATTGATAAATTGACCATCTATCGGTGTGGTTTGCGTAAATGTGACATCTCCAGTTGAAGTAACAATGAGTGTTGCATTGTGGTGATCGTACTTTAAATGTGAAATTGTACCAGTTCCACAAATCCTTACAGTGGCATTGTGGCTCAATGTTAAATGGGCTATCGCAAACGACCCAGTTAAACAAACAGTCCCTGATGAATAACTGAGATTACCAGAAGCATTGTTTACCGTATTGGTACATCCTGTATTGCAATCTGGACCTGTAGCATTTTTACCAAATGACACAATGGTTGATGGTTCAATTATTTGATTAATCTGAACCGATGATCCTAACATGAACTTTTCAATAAATTTTGAATGATCAGGGGTTTGTCTTACCATATAAATACTAGAAACAGCAGTAGGCACTGTTACTTTAGCATCAAAAGCTTGAAGTTCCGATACAGAGCCTTCTAACAACAATTTAGCTCCATTTGCTGGATTTCCGTCATAAAAAAACAACTGTTGCATTCTCCCTGCATATGGATTCACAGCCAATGCAATGTGAATTTGAATATTCTTGGTGGTGCCCCATAAAAATCCTTCAGGAACTTTTATATCAGACATTTTTGAAACAGTCAAATATTCATTCACAGGGTTTGCATTTTCAATTGGTTTGCGGCAGGCTACTGCCAATAATAAAAATAATGGCAGTACTAATAATATTTTTTTCATAGGTATTGTGTATTTGATAACCTACACAATAAAAGAGCCAATAACTGCAGCTTCAATTTTAACGCACAAAAATCTGAATATCAATTAATTAAAAATATGAGCAAAAAAATAAAATAAATTATAAACCCATAAACAAACAACAAACTCATAATGGGAATAATTATTTCGTCAAAGTTCACTGAAAACGAAAATTTTATAAAAAATAAGGGAGCTACTTTTTAAGCAACTCCCTCTTACA
>CANHRW010000034.1 GCA_947462865.1 Bacteroidota bacterium
AATTGTAATTCTTGTTCAAGTAGTGTATCATTTACAATGGTATCTGACTTAATTACCAGCGTCCTTGCAGGACCCCATAGGTTAACTAAGTGTGTTAAACCAATAGTATCTGTCGGCAAAATCCATTGGCGGTACAACATTTTATTAGCCAGGTAATGGTATGATTTTTCTAAATAAGCTTTCGCTGTTCCATCTGAATTGAAACGCCACATAAATCCTTTGGGCCTAGGAATAATGGTTGCCAAATACAAACATTCACTCAGGGTTAATTGTGAAGGATGTTTCTTAAAATAAAATTGGGCGGCTTCTCCAATTCCATAAATATTTGGCCCCCATTCTATGATATTAAAATACACTTCTAACATACGGTCTTTGGGAACGATATAATTGTTTTCAAGAATATAAACCAATAAGATTTCTTCCAATTTTCTAGCCATGGTTTTTTCTCTGGTTAGAAACACATTCTTTACCAATTGCATGCTAATGGTACTGGCCCCTCGCTTAAATTTTCCAGTTCTAATATTTTTTACGATGGATTGTCTGAATGCTTCTGTTACAAATCCCCTATGGTAAAAGAAAGATGGGTCTTCTGTGGTTAATACACATTTGGCCAAGAATGGCGAAATAAATGCCAATGGGGTAAAATTAGCATTAGACATGCCCACTACAATTGGCCTAGTTGGCCTTCCATTTTCATATGGATAATGCACAAACTCTCCGTTCATTTTATTCAGGTTGGCCTCTCCAAATTGTTCAATTTTTAAACCTTTCTTACTGAGATTGCTTTCAAAAATCATTTCCTGTGGCTTGTTTTCGTTGTAAACAAAATCCAAACGATACGAAAAATCACCAGAGGCTTTCATGCCTCTAATATGTGTAAACAAACCTTCAGGCAGGGCATTAATGAAATTTTGAGCAGGTGTTTCTTCTGTTACTACAGACATAGAAAACACGGTATCGGTAGCATTTTCAAACTTTATAAAAGGATGTATCACAAAATCATTGAGCTGAATGCGAGAGCTACTATCCAATGAAATAAACTGAGGTCCTATTAAGTAGTCAAAATCAAAAGCTGCATTTTTAACTACAACATCTTGGGAGGCAATTTTAGGGTGGTTCACCATAAGCTGAGAGACAGCAGCCTGTCCGTTTACCTTAAGTTCTTTTCCCGACATTTTTACCTCATCTAATTCAAGCTTCACGCTTTTAAAGCCTGCCTTTAATCCAAATCGTTCAAACAAATAGGGTATTTGTATGATTTCTTGATTCGCACCTTCAAATAAAATATTAGCTGTTTTTTCAGACAAATTTACATCACCCATCAATTGCCAGTTCTGTTGAACCGAATTAGAAGAAACTGCTATTTGTGCATTGAGTTTTTGATTGAGTAATTGAGTATCTGTAAACAAAAATGTAAAATAACGAGCATCGTCTACCCCTTTTATACCAAAGTTTTTCAAGACTAAGTTATTTGGTATTTTATTCAAAAACCTACTGATCATTTTATAAAACTTTGCAGCATAGTTTTTTTCTTTAGGACTTTCTTTTTCCTTTTCTGTTTTTTGATCACCAAAAGGATGCAACAAGGATTCAAAATTTCTAATATCCCCTTGTTTAATTAATTGGAGATACCCATCAGTCAAGGCAAAACTATTGAGTTTTAAATCGCCTAAACAAGCATTCCAAAAACTAAACGTCAAGTTCAGTTCATTTACTTTAAAGAGTGTGTCCATTTGATCAGGAACCAAACTAACTCCTTTGACATGAATGCTCGAAAAGCCTTCAAATCCAGCTTCTTCAACGGTCAATACAATTCTGTATTTTTCGTAAATTTTTATTTTGGCTTTGGACAAGCCCCAATCCATTACTTTGGCTCTTAAACCAAAATAACCAATAAAGAACAACAATACCAGCAAGCCAATAACCTTCAGACTTCTGATACCTATTGTTTTCAAACGATTCAGTTTAGCAGGGTGCAAAGGCATTTGAAGCTATACGTGCATCACTTCTGCTTCTTTAGCAGCAGTTAAATCGTCAATTTTTTTGATGAAGGTATCGGTGGTTTTTTGAACCTGTTGTTCTGCACTTTTTGCTTCATCTTCAGCCAAGCCATCTTTTTGCAATTTTTTCACTTGCTCGTTAATGTCTTTTCTGATGTTTCTAATGGCAACTTTTGCATTTTCAGATTCACCTTTTACTTTCTTAACAATCTCTTTTCTTCTCTCTTCTGTTAAAGGAGGCAATACCACTCTGATTACTGTTCCATCATTGGTTGGATTGAAACCCAAATTAGAAATGATGATACCTTTTTCAATGGCTTGTAACATTGGTTTTTCCCAAGGTTGAATAGCAATGGTTCTGGCATCTGGTGTATTTACACTGGCCACTTGGTTAATAGGTACCAATTGTCCGTAATAATCTACTTTTACAGCATCTAGCATAGAAGGATGCGCCTTTCCAGCTCTAATTTTAGTAAACTCAGAAGCAGCATGGTCTACTGCCTTTTCCATTTGTTCTTTTAAACTGTCAAATACAGGCTTTAATCTTGGATCACTCATAATTCAGAATTTGAACCTGCAAAATAAGGATGGATAAGGGTTTATCACAAGATTTTTTGAATTTTCTTTTATGAATGTTCTTTTGGTGTAAAATCAAAGTTGATTTGGCCAAAAATATATATCTTCGCCCATCATTATGGACAGAAGAGTACGCGTTAGATTTGCACCCAGCCCAACGGGTGCTTTGCATATTGGCGGAGTTAGAACAGCCCTTTACAATTACCTGTTTGCTAAAAAACATGGCGGAGATTTTATTTTAAGAATTGAAGACACGGACCAAACCCGATTTGTTCCTGGAGCAGAGGCTTATATCATCGAAGCTTTAAAATGGCTCTCAATTAGTCCGGTAGAAGGTGTTGGATTTGGAGATGGCCCACATGCACCATACAGACAAAGCGAACGCAAACCTTTGTATAAAAATTATGTCATGCAGTTATTAGATGCAGGGCATGCTTATTACGCGTTTGATACCCCTGAAGAATTAGAGGCCATGCGTGAAAGATTGAAGGCGAGTAATGTAGATGCCAAATATGATGCCATTACAAGAGGCAGTATGAAAAATAGCCTAACGCTTTCAGAAGATGAAGTCAACAAACGTCTTAGTAACGAAGACCCTTATGTCATCCGCATTAAATTACCCAGAAAAGAAGAAGTAAAATTCCATGATGAAATAAGGGGTTGGGTGAGTTTCAACACCTCTCAAATGGATGACAAAGTTTTGTACAAAAGCGATGGCATGCCAACCTATCACATGGCCAATGTGGTTGATGATTACTTGATGCAAATTTCACATGTAATTAGAGGAGAAGAATGGTTGCCATCTGCCCCATTGCATGTATTGTTGTACAGGTATCTAGGTTGGGAAGAACAAATGCCCAAATTTGCCCATTTGCCCCTTTTGTTAAAACCAGAAGGCAATGGAAAACTCAGTAAAAGAGATGGAGACCGATTAGGCTTTCCTGTATTTCCTTTGTTTTGGCAAGACCCTCATACCGGCGATATATCAAGCGGCTACAGAGAATCAGGCTATTTGCCAGAGGCAGTAGTAAACCTATTGGCATTTCTAGGTTGGAACCCAGGTACACAACAAGAAATTTTTAGTTTAGATGAGCTGGCAGAAGCATTCAGTTTAGATAGGGTGAGCAAGAGCGGTGCCAAATTTGACTTGAACAAAGCCAAATGGTTCAATCAACAATACATCCGAAAAACAAATGACAGTGTGATCGCTGAAGAATTGGCAAAACAAGCACAAGCTAAACTTGGAGATGCTTTTACAAAGTATAGCCCTAAATTTATAGAAGAAACAGCTAAATTGGTCAAAGAAAAAATAACTTTTACAGCCGATTTATGGAGTTATGCAAATTACTTTTTTGAGGCACCAATAAGCTACGACGAACAAGTCATCAAGAAAAAATGGAACGAGAAAAGCAAAGTTGTTTTGGAGCAAATTGCTGAACAAATTTCAAACACCAATTCATTTAGTGCAATTGAACTTGAACAAATTTACAATCAGGTTTTAGAACAGAATGGCCTCACATCAAAAGATTTTTTACAGCTGTTCAGAGTATGCCTTACAGGTGTTGCAGGTGGTCCTCCTTTGTTTGAGATAGGTCAATTGCTCGGTAAAGAAGAAACTACGCAACGCATTTTAAATGCAATCCCAACTATATTAAAAACCAATCAATCATAGATCATATGAAATACATCCAAACGATTTTTAAACCTATTTACACTTTGGTATTTGCAAGTATTTTATTCACTGCATGTAACATGGCTAAATTTGATGTCGTACCAGGCAACAGACTTGCCAATACCCCTGACAATTTAATTGGCACATGGGGAGGTAAAATGGCATCAACAAAAGCAAACGTTGATACTTTTACAGTAACCATAACTGCTACAAGCATTATGGTAAGAACCAATTACAATTACCACGAATTGCAGATAGACAAAGATTATGTTCTAAACAGTTTAGGAAATTTTGTGGTAGTAGGCCTTAACGACCCCAATTACAAAACACTCAAAAACATGGTTATTTTAGAAGAAAGTAAAAATGGATGGAAAATTTATCCAATTACCGAGACAAATATTCCATTTGAAAACCGTGTAGATTTAGAAGATTTCTTTGAAGCCAAATATTTTTATAGCACTAACGAAGCAATAGAACTTCCTGCTCCGGTTTCAAATTCAGAATTTGATAATCAAGTAAATGAAAAGGTTCGTAACCATTTTTACAAAATGGATGAGGGTAGAATAGAGTCAATCCTAAACAGCCGTTTCAGAGACAAAAACTACTTGGTCATGAGTAGACCTAAATTAACCAGTAACAATCCAACTAAACCAAAGACTTCAAAAAAATGAGCACACCCATTCGCGTATTGGTTGCCAAAATAGGCTTAGACGGACATGATCGTGGGGCTAAGGTAATTGCCACTGCTTTGAGAGATGCAGGCATGGAAGTTATCTATACCGGACTAAGGCAAACACCAGAAATGGTTGTACAAGCCGCCCTTCAAGAGGATGTGGATGTCATAGGAGTAAGTATTCTTTCTGGTGCTCACCTTACCGTATTTAAAAAATTAAAAGAGCTACTCATTGCAAACAATATGAATGATGTATTAGTAACGGGTGGTGGTATCATTCCTGAAGAGGATATTCTTGTATTAAACAATCTTGGAATAGGTAAAATATTTACACCTGGTGCCAATACAATAGACATTGCTACTTATATCAAAGAATGGGTAACACATCATCCTAAGTCATTTTAAAACATGGAATTCCAAAATATAGAAACGCTTGAGAGAGATGGTATTTTTTATATTACCATCAACCGTGAAGACAAATTAAACGCACTCAATATTCAAACATTGAGTGAAATTAAAACAGCCGTTTTGGCTATCTATGAAAATCCCTTAATTCATGGTGTCATTGTAACTGGTAAAGGAACCAAAGCTTTTGCAGCAGGGGCTGATATTGCCGAATTTGCAGGATTCAATAATGTTCAAGGCACTCAAATGAGTGCAGATGGACATGCCGTATTAAAGGCCATTGAAAACTGTCCAAAGCCTGTCATTGCTGCCATCTATGGATTTGCATTGGGAGGTGGGTGTGAATTGGCTATGGCTTGCCACATGCGTGTAGCTGGCGAAAAAGCAAAGTTTGGTCAGCCAGAAGTAAACTTAGGTATTATACCTGGTTATGCAGGTACTCAACGCTTGCCACATTTAATTGGTAAAGGACGTGCATTGGAGTACCTATTAACTGGTGACATCATGGATGCTCAAACAGCTCATCATTTTGGTTTGGTGAACCATGTTGTTGCAACAGAAGAAGTTATGCATACCTGTGAGACTATATTAAACAAAATAAAACTCAAAGCGCCATTAGCTGTTGCAAGTGTTATCCGTTGTGTAAACGATTCTTTTGAGAAGAAAGCAGATGGAGCTCAGACAGAAATTCATGAATTTGGAAACTTCTTTGGTTCTGAAGATTTTATAGAAGGTACAGCTGCATTTCAAGAGAAAAGAAAAGCTAATTTTAAAGGTAAGTAAGCTAATTTAGTTCCATAAAAAAGGCGCGCATCTTCGATGCGCGCCTTTTTTATGGATGAAATACAAATATTATTTTCCTACTGGCATAGACACTGGAGCAGGAGCTGCTGCACCAACAATTCCTAATTTCTTTTTCACCAACGCAATCACATTGTCGGTTTCAGGCTTGTATAAAAAACCTGCTGTACTGCTGTCAAAGATGTAACTATATCCTGCTTCTTTAGCAACTTGTGAAATGGCATTTTTTGCCTTTTCAATAATTGGCTTTAACAATTCAGCTTCCTTTTTTCTCATGTTTTCTTGTGCAGACTGTTGAAACTCTTGAATTCTGGTTTGCATATCTTGCAAGTCCTTTTGTCTCATTTCTTTGATAGCTTCCTGCATGGTTTTTTCATTTTTTTGGTAGTCCAATAATTTCTTTTGAAATTCATCAGACATCTTTTTCAATTCGTCTTCTAAAGACTTACCAAAAGATTCCATATCGGTATTGGCCTTTTTGTATTCAGACATTTGCTGCATGAGCTCTTGTAAATCTACATAACCAACTTTTTGGGCATTCACACGGCTTCCTGTAAGCATTAATACTACAAATACCGCTACAATTGTTTTAATTAAGGTTTTCATTATTTGTTATTTATCGTTTCAAGTTTTTAAACTAAAATCATGCCAATTACTTAGACTGTTCAGGCTCTGCATCTTTAGGAGCACTTTTACCGGCCTTATTGTTTTTGGTTACAATCACACCTAACTCCGAAAGTACTTCATCGCTTTTATCGTACTTGGCATTGCTGTACATCATAATCATTTCGGCACTCTTGGCAAATATAAAATCTAATGCCGATTGTTTGGCTATTTTTTGACAAGCATTGAATACTTTATCTTGAATTGGCTTAATTAATTCCTGTCTTTTAGAAAAAAGTTCACCTTCATACCCAAATTTCTTGTTGGTAAATTCTTTTACTTCTATCTCTTTTTGCTTGATTTCGGCCTCTTTTTTCTTTTTAAGTTCTTCAGTTAAAAGAATCTGTTCGGCTTGAAAATCTTTAATTAACTTATCTATTTCAGTTCTTTTGCTTTCTATTTCTTTTTGCCATGTTTCAGCAACTGCATCTAATTGCTTTTGAGCTGAACGGTATTCTGGCAACATATCCAAAATGTATTCGGTATCTACATAGGCGAACCTTTGAGCATACAATTGGTTTTGGCTACTCAAACCTATAACCAAACCAATCAATAAAAATAATTTAATTAACTTATTCATTCGTTCAATTATAAGCTTTTTAAAATTGTTGACCCAATAAGAAATGGAAATTTCCTCCATTTACCCTATCTGGGTATGGATGAAAAGGAGGCTTGTCTATTCCCCAACCATAATCTAATCCTATCAATCCAAACATTGGCAAGAAAATTCTTACCCCAATTCCATAAGATCTGTTTACATCAAAAGGGTTAAAATCACGTTTGTTCATCCAGGCGCCACCAGCCTCTGCAAAAACCAAAGGATAAACCGTTGCCTGCGGATTCAATGAAACCGGGTAACGCAGTTCCATAGTATACCTGTTGTAAATTGTAGCTCCAGATTGTGCGTACTGACCATTTAATGGATTAATTGAATAAGGTGTTAATGTATTGTCTTGATAACCTCTTAATGCAATCAATTCTCTACCATCTAAGTTAAATCCAGTTAAACCAGAACCTCCCACCCAAAAACGTTCAAATGGAGTGATGCCTTTAGCCAAATTGTATGCCCCAATGTATCCAAAATTGACACGGGTCATTAGCACTAAATTTCCTACTAATCGATTAAACCAAGTGGCATCAAATTTCCATTTGTAAAACTCTAACCATTTGGTTTTTTCCAAACGATCCAACTTTGCATAATCTCTCCCATCTAGCAAAGAATATGGAGGTGTAAATTGCAATGAAAAAGCAATATTAGAACCTGATCTTGGATAAATAGGTTGATCTGTAGAGTTCCTTCCAAATATCACTTTAAAACTTAAGTTATTGGACCCCCCTGTTGGAATAGTAGAATAAAATGTAAGGCCCGTGGAATTGGCTACATTGTTATAATATTGATATGAACAAGCGTATTGAATGGTAAAGAAATCATCTGGCCACCTCAGTCGTTTTCCTAATGCCACACTTGCACCTGTTGTATACAATCCAGAAAGGTTATCACCTGTCAAGCCATTTGATTGAATAGAATGGTAAACAGAAGTTGTTAATGAGTTGGGTCTTTTACCGCCCAACCACGGCTCTGTAAACGATGCTGAATAAGATTGAAAAAAGCTTCCATTAGTTTGTGCCCTCAAAGAAATTCTTTGCCCGTCACCTGAAGGAATCGGGTGCCAATATTTAGAATGAAAGGCTTTCTTCAGTGAAAAATTATTGAGGGTAACACCTAAAGTTCCAACTACAAATCCTGCGCCCCAACCCCCTGAAAGTTCTACTTGGTCATTCGCTCTCTCTTCCACAATGTATTCTATATCTACAGTTCCTGTTACCGGATTAGGCATGGGCTTCACATTGAGTGCCTCAGGATTGAAATACCCTATTTGAGAAAGTTCTCTTAATGACCTTGTAATATCTGTTTTACTAAATAACTGACCAGGCTTGGTTCTCAGTTCTCTGAGCACCACATGGTCACTGGTTTTTGAATTCCCTTTCACCGTAATTTTATTGATACGTGCCTGTTGTCCTTCATAAATACGAATCTCCAAATCAATTGAATCATTTTCAACCAATGCTTCTATGGGTTCAGCCCTAAAAAACAAGTACCCATCGTCCATGTATATCGTACTAATATCCATCCCATCTTGACTGCCATTTACCCTTTGGTCCAAAACAGACTGGTCATAGCTATCACCTCTTTTTATGCGTAATATTTTATGCAAATCTTCGCTGCTGTATTTGCTATTGCCTACAAAATTTATATTTCTAAAAAAATAGCGACTGCCTTCAAACACATTTAAACGAATGGCGTATTGATTTTTGGAATCTCTCCAAATTGAATCTGAAACAATCTGAACATCACGGTACCCCAAAGAAAGGTATTTTGAGAGAATAGCTTGTTTGTCTTCTTGGTATTTTTCGTCAATGAATTTAGATTTAACAAACAAGCGCTTTTGCTTGGTATCTTTCATTAACTTTCTAATTTCTTTATCGGTTAAAGCAACATTACCTTCTATTTGAATAGTGGCTATTTTGATTTTACTACCTTTATCCAAGCTAATTTTTAGGCGTGCTGTATTTTTCTTTTGTTCATCAAGAATTTGTTGAAAAGCAACTTTAATGTCTGCAAAACCTTTGTCATTGTAATACTTTTTAATTTCTCTTTCCGTAGAATTGAGCATATTCTCTGTAATAATCTGACCCGATTTTAAGGTCAATTGCTCTCTTAAATCTTCAGCCTTTGATTTGCTTAATCCTTTTATAGAAAACTGAGACAATCTGGGTTTTTCTCTTACAATAAATTGCAACCAAATTTGTTCCCCATCTACCTTTTCCACGTTGAGTTTAATGTCATCAAACAATTTTTGTTTCCATAAATTGGTCATTGCTTTGGTAAGATCTTCAGAAGGGATACGAATTTTCTGATTGGTTTGCAATCCAGTAATGACTAATAATACAGATTTGTCGTAGTAATCTGTTCCAATAATATCCAACCCCGTCAAAATATATTGCTTGGGGTTATTGTAATTCATTTTAAAATAACCTGTGCTATCCTGTGTATAGGCTATTGTAGCAACAAACAAAGAAAAAATGAAAAGGCATTTCTTTAAAAAACTCATTCTTGTTCGCTTACTTGTTCGCTAATTTTCCCATATCTTCTCTCTCTATTTTGGAAATCTAATATAGCTTGGTATAAATCTTCAGGGCTAAAATCTGGCCATAACTTAGGACTAAAAAATAATTCACTATACGCAATTTCCCAAAGTAAGAAATTACTGATTCTTTGTTCTCCACTTGTTCTAATTAACAAATCAGGGTGCGGGTAATTGGCCGTGCTTAAAAAATTGTTGATTGTAGACTCATTGATTGTTTCTGCCTGCATTGTGCCTGATTGAACGGCAAGGGCTATTGATTTTACAGCATGGGTTAAATCCCATTTGGCGCTATAACTCAATGCCAAAATTAATGTAAGTCCTGTATTTTGTGCAGTTGCTTCAATAGTTTTTTGGAGTTGTTTTTGACATTTTTCAGGCAAGGCATCCATTTGTCCAATGGTAACCAACCTGATTTTGTTTTTCATTAAATCGGGAGTTTCCTTGGCAATTGTATCTACCAATAATTCCATTAACGCTTTTACTTCAAAACTTGGTCTGTTCCAATTTTCTGTTGAAAATGCATAAAGTGTTAAGTATTTCACCCCAATTTCTGCGGCAGCTTCAGTAATTCTTCTAACCGTATGCACTCCATTTTGGTGACCAAACACCCTAAACATACCTTTACCTTTGGCCCAACGCCCGTTCCCATCCATAATGATGGCAATGTGTTGAGGCAATTTATCTGGATTAATTTGTTCTTTAAAATTCTTCACGCATTCAATTTGTTAAAAAACCCTTGCACACTTAACCCTGCTGTTAATACGGTAACAAACCGAAATAGTTGTAGACATAAACCAGTCGTTGTAATCTGGGTTACCTCTTCTGAATCCTTGTTGATTGAGTGGCGTTCCATTATTGGATTCAATTGAACGATCCGTTAATGTACCTGCTACTAAACCTTTGGCTAGTTTTGCGTCTATATCTGGATATACCGTGCTTACATCATCTAAATAATCAGTAAATGTTTTACGAAAACCTATTTGCCACTCCAATGCTATGTTCTTATTTACCATCCATTTCACGCCCATTCCGAACGGAACAGCCATTGCTGTTGTTTTGTATGCAACATCTTCTGTTTGATAAGTAGCTAAATCAACAGTGTTGTTATTGATTTCAGTTTGAGGGTTGAAGCTGAAATAAGAAAGTCCTGTGTAAAAATAAGAAGTGATTTTTTTATCTAATACCCCCGTTCCGTATTTTGTAAAATTAAACTCAATAACCGAAGCAAATTCAGTTATTTTAGAATGAAAGTTGAGGTTTCTACTTTTATTGAAATCAAAGTTTTGATCTGTCCCAGATACATTGTGAAAGTTCAACTCATTTTTCCAAGCGAAACTATTACTGAGGTTAAGCCTGGCAAACAAACCAGAACTCATTTGGGTTTCGGTCAATACAACTTTTGGTGCTAAATCACCCCAATAATTTGACCCCCCCAATTGGTAACCCAACTCTATAGCTTGTGCGTGCAATTGTATATTCCATTGCATCAAAGACAACCAAACAAAACAAAAGGCTTGTGCAATTTTATAAGAATTGGTGCTACGTAATTTCATGGGATCAATATTGTTTTAATTAAAATTGAGGACAAGCCATGCCTTTAGAACGAATCACGTATGATAAAGTTATACCAGCCATGAAATACATGTCAGTATCGAGGTATTTTCTGACACTTCTGGCATCCCCCTTTTTGTTCCAATTTTCGTATGTCCCATTTGACAACTGAATCTCAATAGACCTGTCTGACAACACTCTAGCAACATCTCCATAGGCTGCACCTACAATATTAGGGTCAGCATATACACCACCTACATCGTCTAAATAATTGGTTGCTGTAAAGCGAATTCCGCCTTCTACACCAATAAAAAAATTATCCCCAATTTTTTGTCTAAAGCCCAAACCAATTGGAATACATAGCGTTGTTAAATCATACTTTTTAAAATCGTTCAAAGAAGTGGTTCCTTGTCCTTCTGTTCCCAATGGTTGCAACTCATAAGTTTTACCTTGATACGTGGTTTTAGGATTGAAACTAAACACCCCAATCCCTCCAAATGCATATGGCAGAAAGGGTCTTGCTGAGATACTATTGATGTTATTTTTAAGAAAATTGTATTCTCCATGAACAGAAAATTCATAGATATCACTGGTAAAATTTAAATTTCTGGCAATATTTCTAAAACTACCAAAGTTTTTATCATCTCCAGAAATTTGCCCATAACCCATAAAACCTTTAACGGCCCAACGTTTGTTGATATTGTACCTGCCAAATAAAGAACCGCTAAAATGGGTTTCTTTAGGAACAAAATAATCATTTGACAAATCACCGATGTAGTTTGAACCACCCAACATCAATCCGATTTCTACTTG
The DNA here is from genome assembly GCA_947462865.1 of Bacteroidota bacterium. Lineage (GTDB taxonomy): Bacteria > Bacteroidota > Bacteroidia > UKL13-3 > UKL13-3 > CAISCU01. The sequence continues at coordinate 12,304 of CANHRW010000034.1, forward strand.
TTGAGCGGATACAGGTTGCATTACTGAGTTGCAACAAAAAATAACCAATAACAATTTAATCAAGCGCATACTCGCAAAAATATACAAATTCGTTGAACTACAAAGTAGTTTGTATAGTTTTAAGCAGTCAATTGGTTGGATTCAAACCGACTGTGCAAAATCAACCGCTAAAATTAGTTTTTAAAATTGCGGTTATCTATGCCCCACATCAGCTTTTCCCTGAGGGTTCTGAGGTAATCCTCATTGTTTAATCGGATCAATTTAAACTCAAAATTGGCTTTTCTAATGGCCAATTGCGTTTTGTTGTCTATAGATTCTGACCTCGCATCCAGGGTAGCCAAAAAACTAGGGCTTCTACCCTCTACTTCAAAGGAAATGATGTTTTCATCCGAAATAATGATGGGCCTCACATTCAGGTTATGTGGGGCAATTGGGGTAATTACAAAACTTTCAGAGGTAGGATACAAAATAGGGCCTCCGCAGCTCAGGTTATAACCCGTAGAACCAGTTGGCGTTGAAATGATTAAACCATCGCTCCAGTATGAGTTGAGGTACTCCCCATTTACAAATGCATGAATAGTAATCATGCTCGAAGAGTCTTTTTTATGGATAACGAAATCGTTCAGGGCATAATTAACTCCCCCAAACATCTGTTTATCACTTTCTAGCTGTAGTACCGTTCTAGAATCGATAGAAAAATGGCCCTTTTCAATTTCTTTGAGCATGGCTACTGCATTTTCAGCCTGAACACTTGCTAAAAAACCTAACCTACCTCTATTGATTCCAATAACCGGAGTTCCTTTTTCTCTGATGTATTCAAGGGTTTCTAAAATTGTGCCATCGCCTCCTATGCTAATCATTACATCTACCTCAAAAGCAGCATAACTTTCATAATTGGCAAAAAAATGTGTTTGGCTTGGCAGTACCAAGCCCATTCGGATACAATCGTCGTAAAATTTTTTATAGATAATGCAATTATGACCTGCTTCGCTAATGTATTTGAAGAAAAGTTCAATATCTTGAATACCTTCCTCTTTTAAATTTTTACCAAAAATGCCTAAGTTCATTTTACTCTGCAATTATTTTCATGAGCCACTTATACCTATCATCAAAATCTTCAGTATTGTTAGGACCGGTATATTTGTAGGCAATTTGGTAGCCATACCTTTCAAAAGAAGCCATTAAACCTCCCAATTCATAGCGATCTAACTTTAATGCAACCCTAACAACAGTACTTTCTTCCGATTTATTTTGAATCATCACTTG
>CANHRW010000035.1 GCA_947462865.1 Bacteroidota bacterium
TAATACGATTGTCGTATCCGGAAAATTCAGAATTGCGAATTCAACAAAAAGAATCGCGCTCATCGATAAAACAAATGGCTTTATTTATTCATGGTCGCCAGAAATAAATGTATTCAGTAGCAGTATCAACTGTATTAAAGTATACAATTCTCAACTGTATGTAGGTGGTAGTTTTAATTTAACTAACTACCAAGTAAGTGGCTCAACTCCAATCAGATCAAATTTTGCTGTGTTTAATATTACAAATCCTTTCCAAGTTCTACTGAGCAATGTCAGGATTATGTTAACCGGCAATTCTAATGTTAATGTGTTTTCAATGGAGTCAGTTGGGTCTACTTTGTATGTAGGAGGTAACTTTGACAAGGTAGGTACAAACACTATATCCGATATTTTTGCGCTGAATATGAACTTAGGTACAGTTAATACCTCATTCAATGCTAAACTATCACCCTCAACTTCATCATATGTATCTACTGTATCTATTATCAATGCCAATCAACTATTTATTGGAGGTAATTTTTCAACCATCGCATCAGTCAACAGAAGAAGTAATTTTATTTTGGTAACTAGTAATGGAAGTATCAATGTGAATGCACCATTGAATATTGCAATTCAAAGTCAAACAATAGTAAGACAAATTACTTCAGTGGCTATAGGAACCAATTTATTCAGAGTTTTTGTGAATGGCCCTTTCAATACCATCAATGGTTCAAATAAAATTTTTCAGGGAATGGTTGCCTATGATTTTAATAGCCTAACAGGATCTTTTACCCTGGCAAATCAAATTGTAAATGGTACAGCAGGTCCGGTAAATACCTGTATCAAAGATCCAAATGGGAATTTAATATTGGGTGGTTCATTTAGTTTTGCTGGTGGCGTGAGGTGTCCGCATTTAGCCGTTTTCAATAGCAATGGTACCATTGATTTGACAGTTTCAAATCCATTTTTATTGAATTCCAATGGCGATATCTCCATTAAATCAATTTGTTTGTCAGGCTCTAGCCTGTACCTAGGGGGCAGATTTAAACCTGCTAACTCTGCAACACCTACAGCAGGTAGAAATGACGTTTTAAAACTATCAAAAGTTACGCTTGCTACAGACTTGAACTTTCCTCAATTAGATGCAAGTTCTACAAACTCTGTAAATGTAATTACTGCTGATGGTATTAATTTATACATAGGAGGTTTATTTACCAAATACATTTCTCCAAGCGGAAATACTGTTTCTAAATCAAACTTTTTTGCCTGGAATAGTTCATCTAATAATGCCATCAATTATACCGGTGATTTAACCAATGGGCAGGTAAATGACATTACGTACAATTCATCAGCGGTATTTATTGGCGGTACATTCAGTACATCTGTTGTTGGAAATTCTCCTGGTCTTGCAAAATTTTCTAAGAGTTCATTCAACCTTCAACCATTTATCACAAGTAGAAAACACACTTCTGTTACTGGATTAAAAATCATCAACTCCAATATTTATGTCGCTGAATTGAAAACCATTTCTTCATATGATATTGGGTCAAATGAACTTAAAAATTTATTTACTATATCGTCAGGTAGTTCAATTGTTTTAAATGCTATTTACCAAGTTTCAACTTCCTTGTTTATTGCAGGTGGTAACGGAACAAAATTGTATTATGCTCCAATCAGTAACAATTCATTTTATCAGACAATAATACAAATGAATGAGGATGCTAGGTTTTCTGATGGATTTAGATTGTTGAATTATATTCCGTCTTTGTCAACCATTTATGGGGTCTACAAAGAAAATAATCGATACGACTATAAAGGTTTTACAACCATTTTTGCGAATGGAAAAAATACAAGTATCACTTTAAACAACAATTTGTTACCACCTGCACCTCCAGCACCAACCACTGCATCAACTTTGATCAATTTTGTGCCAACAGCAACTACCATTAAAATGACTTGGAATGCAGGAAATGGTTCAAGAAGAATTGTATTGGCAAGAAAAAACACTGACCCTTTTATTCCCGCAATTATGCCAACGTCAATTGTAGCCAGTAATAATTTTGGTTCGGGTACTAACGTTGGTAATGCTACATTTTGTGTTTATGATGGAGATGGCAGTGAAGTAACCATCAATAATTTGCAAATTTTATCAGATTACAGGTTTACTATTATTGAGTACAACTTAAGCAATACGGCGAATAACAATTCTGCCATCAGAACCTATAATACAGCAACCTATCCTTTGGCATCATGTATTACGCTCGATTACTCTGCACCTAACGTTCCAACAAACATTACATATACAACAAGTCAGACAGCTGCTGTTACGCTTTCATATATTCCAGGAAATGGTTCTAGTAGAATGTGTATTATAAAAGAAGGTGCAAATTCTATTAATTTTAGTCCGGTTAAAGGGCAGTCATATTTCAATGGTCAAGTTTTAAGTGATAGCTCTAGCGTTGTGGAATTTTCAGTAACCAATCAACCATTAGTCATTAACAGTCTTAATACAGCTTCAACCTATTGCATCGCTTTTTTTGAATACAATATGTATGCTGGTGCAGGTCCAAGGTATATGGCAATACCGACGAAATTGAATGTAACAACACTTGATTATGCCCCTATGCCAACTATCTCTTCAAGCAATCTAGTTGCAAGTAATGTATCAAAAACAAGTGCAAAGATTTCTTGGTCAAAAGGTTCAGGGTTAAGAAGTCTGGTGATGATTGCCAAATCACCAAAAATTAAAAACCAAAATGGCCATCAAAACTTTTTTCCAATATGGGGGGTCAATTATACTGCAGTAAATACAAGTTTAACAGCGGCCCCCTTCATTACAACTGATGGTTCCATTTTGACTACTGGTAACTTAGACCTATTGAATGCCCAATTACTTTACCACTCAGTAGATACAAATATAAATGTAACCAACCTTACCCCCGGTACTTCTTATCAAATTACGGTAATGGAATCAAATGGGTTTAACTCACAAGTTTCATACTCGGTTCCAGACCTAAGACCTGTAATTAGTTTTACTACCTTACCCATTATCATACCACCCTCTTTGACTACAAACAACCACACAATCAATGTAAGTCAGGATGATGCCAAATTAAATTGGTCTGGTGGAAATGGTTCAAATAGCTTGGTCTTTTTGAGAAAAGGGGAGCCTGTAAATATAGTGCCTTCAAATGATGTCAATTATAATACAAACAACATTTATGCCTCTTCAAATGCATTGTATTCAAATGGCAATTATGCAGTATATACTGGTTCGTCTTCAGGACTAGTAAACATTACCAATTTAGAACCTGATGTTGAGTACCATTTTGCAATTTATGATTACAATACCCAGACAGGAGAGTACAAATACAACCCAACTCCATACAGAGGCATATTCAAGACTGCAAAAGCTTGGCCTGTTGGAGCTGGAGGTATCAAAAAAGATGCTGGAGGAGGCATTGTAACTGACGCATCTGGAAATGTTTATGTTGCTGGCGCATTTGAACAATTTGCTTCTTGGGGAACACTTTCTATTCCTTCTTACGGAAGTACTGATATTTTTCTGGCAAAGTATTCATCTTCTGGTAAGCCACAATGGGTAATAAAACAAGGAGGAAGCAGTGCAGATGCTGCATCTTCAGTTGCATTAGATTTCGAAGGAAACCTCATTATAACTGGTAGTTTCAGAGGTACAGGAACATTTGGACAGGGTAATGTTTTTACATCAAACGGAATTGATGATATTTTCTTGTCAAAAATCTCACCTGCAGGAAGTGTCATTTGGAGTAAGCGAGCTGGTGGTAGTGACCAAGATGTGGCATATGCTATTACTTCAGATAATACTGGCAATATTTACCTAACAGGATACTTTAGAGGTACTATGTCATTCCCTAATAGTGCTGTTACTTTAACATCCATGGGTGGAACAGATGCATTTGTAGCAAAATATGATTCTTCGGGTAATATTATTTGGGCTAAATCAGGTGGAGGTACTGGTAATGATTTTGCATACGGTGTTACGGTGAATGGAAACAATATTGCAATAGTAGGACAGTTTGATGCCACTTCAACTTTTAGTGGTGCCACTATAACAAGCTCTGGATTATCAGATATTTTTCTTGCAGAATACAATGCTGCAAATGGCGCTTTGAACTGGATAAATAAATACGGAGGATCAGGGACAGATATTGGTTTCTCGGTAACAACAGCATTGAATGATTATGTCATTACAGGTCAGTTTTCAAATGTATTGAGTGTAGGTACTACTACATTAAATTCCGTTGGTAATTCAGATATTTTAGTTGCAAGAATTACATCAACAGGACAAGTAGTTTGGTTCAAAAGAGCAGGAGGAGTTAGCCAAGACGCAGGAAGAGGGATTGCATTAAATAGCAGCAATGATAAATTATTTGTTACTGGTAGTTTTGCAGAAACAGCCATGTTCGGAACCAATTCTGTAACTAGTTTTGGTAACTTAGATGTATTTGTAGCAACTGTTGATTTTACAACAGGTAGTTTTGAAACTATTTTTCAAAATGGTGGACCATCCGATGATGAAGCCAGAGGCATAACTGCAAATTCTTCTAATTCAAGCTTCGTAACTGGTTATTTCAATGGTCAAGGATCATTTGGAAACGTAGATTTAACCAGTGCAGGAGACTGGGATGTTTTCATTCACAAATTTACACTAGTTGTAGCACCGGATTTGTCAAATGGCATGGTTGCTTGGTATAAAATGAATGGTGATGCAAATGATGCTTCGGGAAATGGAAACAATGGAATTGCACAAAATATAGTGTCGACTACCAACCGATCAAATGAAGCCAATGGAGCATACCAATTTCAACAAGGAACTTTAATTGATGTAATAAAAGTAGACCCTATAAATGTTGCCGGTACAGCAACTACAGCTACATCAACATTGGTTGCATGGATTAAAACGCCAGCAAATTATTCTAATAGCACCATTCCAAAACCAATTTTTTCTACATCAATCGACGACATTGAATACAGAAGTATCCAATTGAGTGATATAGGAACCATTTCTTATTCGTACTTTAATCCTAATACGAGTTTACAAGTAGATCAGACTTCTCTTATTCCAATTCAAGACAATACTTGGCATCACATTGCGGTTGTGTTTAAATCGGGTATTGAGTTAATTTTTTATTTAGATGGAAATGAAATAGGACGAAAAAGCATTGCTAACTTCTATGAAACAGAGAATTTATTATCAACCCATTGGAATATTGGTCATATCACATATGCAGACCGTTTAACTAAATTGTATTCATTCAATGGGTCTTTAGATGATTTGAGATTGTTTAGAAGAGCATTGAGCAGTGCTGAAATCAATTCAATTAAAAATCAAAGTACGCTATTGGGTAAAAACGAATTGAGTTTTTCTAAAAAATTAGATGAAAACAACAAGTTCAAACTTTGGCCAAACCCAACAAATGGGAGCCTGAATGTAAATTTTGGGAAATTGGTAAACAATCTAAAAGTAAATATTGTAGATGTATCTGGAAAAGAAATTTACACCAAAGTACTTTCAAATTGTAATCAATCAGAGCTTTCAATAGATCTTGAACATTTAACAATGGGTTATTATTTTGTTCAATTAGAAACAGATGGTCATGTTCAAACTCATAAATTAGTCATTTCTAAATAGTCGTACAAGCATTTTTGGTGCGCTAATACAAAGAACAGTATGAAAAAAATAATCGTTTCATGGATAGCCATTCTTATGGCAACTCAAAGCATTTTTGCTCAAACAATTGACAATAAATTTTGGGAAACAGATGGCATAGTCAATACCGTATTTAAAAAGAATAACCGCCTTTATTTAGGAGGAAAATTCAATTATGTTGGCCCTAATACTGGTTCTTCAATAATGTTTAATAACAAAACCAACTCTCAAATCAATTCAGATTTGAAAATTATGGGGCTGGTAAATACAATTGTAAAAGACAGTGTAACGGGTAAGATTTTTATAGGCGGCGAGTTCAATTCTATGGGTAGAAAAAACTTGTTGGTGCTCAATGCAGATGGCAGCCTAAATCCTTTGAATATACCGGTTAATGGTCCAGTTAAAGCATTGTGCGTAGCATCAGACGGACTTCTAGTTGGAGGTTTATTTGATAAAATAGGAACTGTAAATAGGAACAATTGTGCAGCTGTCAATGTGTCCAATGGTCAAATTATGTCTGTGAATCCAAACCCAGATGGTGAAGTTAGAGCTTTTGCCTTAGCAGGTGCAGAAGTTATAATGGGAGGAGCCTTTACAAATGTAATGGGTCAAACAAGAAACGGGATTGCTTCCTTTAGTATGTCTTCAAGTAATTTACAATCACTAAACAATTCATTCAATGGCATTGTCAATTGTTTACAATACGAAAATGGTGTATTGTATGTTGGGGGTGAATTTTCAAATATTGATACTTGTACAAGAAATAATTTTGCTGCCATCGACTTAGCTCTTAATGAAGTCATGCCTATCAATCCTGATATAAATGGAACTGTAAATACAATTGCATTGACCAATAATTCAATTGTAATTGGAGGTAGTTTCAATACAGTTGGAACAGAGTTTAGAAACAATTTAGTAGAAATAGACAAAGCATTTGGCATTCCAACTTTGTTTGACCCAGCTCCTTCAGGAGAAGTAAAAACAGTGGTTTCAGCGAATTCAAGTTTATTCATTGGAGGAAGTTTTAATTATATTGGCAATTCAGAAATTTCAAACTTTGCGCAACTTGATATGTCAGGAATACTTATGTCAAGCGCTCAATTTAACAATTCAATACATACACTTATAGTAAAATCAGATACCGTAATAGCAGGTGGTACTTTTTCAAGTTTTGGAGGCAAAACCCGACATAATTTTGCAGCTTTAGATTTTGAAACTGGAGCTTTAATCAATTACTCACCAGATATAAACGAAGAAATTAAATCAATTGAATTTTACGGAAATAGCCTTGTTATTGGAGGCAAATTTTCAATGGTTAACAATGTCATTAGAAATGGATTTGCACTTATAGATACGGTATTGGGCGATCCAATAGCTATTAACGCTGATGTTGCAGGACAAGTAAATAAAATAATTATTACTGGGAACAGTGCTTATATAGGTGGGGCTTTTGATGCAGTTAATGCTAATTCTAGAAATAGTTTCGCAAAAATTTCACTATTAGATGGCAGTCTTTATCCAATGAATATTAACATAGATGGAGAAGTAACCAACCTTAAAAACTATGACAATTATTTATACATAATGGGTAAATTTAGTCAAGTAAATGATTCATTGAGAAAAGGAATTTGCAGGATCAATTTATTTGAAAATGGAAATTTAGATACCTGGAATCCTAAAGTAAATAATTATGTGTATGATTTAGTTCAGGATCATGAAAAAGTATATATAGGCGGAGCATATACAGAGATTGACGGAGTAAGCTCTAACTCCCTTAATGTCGTTGACACCATGAATGCTCAGCTAATTGATGGGTTTGACTCTAAAATAAATTTCGAAGTGAGTTCAATAGAATTTGATGGCGATATTCTATTTGCAGCAGATTTAAATGGATCGAATGGTATTCATGCCTTACATTCCAACAATTCTGAATTGGTAGAATTAAATTTTAAAGGCGATTTCCAAAGTATCAATGAGTTAAAATTGATCGGTGATTATTTCTTTGTAAGTGGCAATTATCAATTAAACAATGGGAATATCAGGAATAATTTAACTGGTATTAAAATGTCCGTTTCAGATCCTGATGTACCTGCATCTAATATTGCTTTTAGTGATGTAACACCTTTAGGAATGAAAATACATTTTAAGGGAGGAAATGGAGATAAACATTTAATCATTGGTCGTCAAAGTACTTCTGTGAATGTAACTCCTGTTGATGGAGTTGATTATTCTGGTTCAAATGAATTTGGGAAAGGAAGTGCCATTGGAAATGGCAATTTTGTAATTTCAAATTCAACAGATACTGTAATTGAAATAAATTCTATGAATAAAGCAACGCAATATCATTTTGCAATTTATGAAGCAAATGGTATTGGAACTTTTATTAAATACCTAAAAACCAGTCCAGCTATAGCGAATGAGTCAACAATTGCTGGTTATGATCCTCCTACTATTTCTGCAAGTACTATTTCTGCCAAAGAAATAAAAACCAATTCTATGACAATTTCTTGGCAAAATGGAAATGGTGCTAAAAGAATTGTTTTGGCAAGAGAAGGGTCTCCTGTAAATCAAGTGCCCAAAGACAGCTCAAATTATTTTTATAATTTTAATTTCGGAGATGGATATGAACTTGGAACAGGCAATTTTGTAGTTTACAATGGACAAGAAAACCAGGTTCAAATATTTAATTTAAAGCCAGGAGTTAGCTATTATTATGCAGTTTTTGAATACAATGGAATAGCTGCATTTGAAAGGGTAAAAACAACAGATCCGGCTACAGCAAATTTTGCAACATTGAGCCCTGCACTTGAACCAACCCAAGCATCATCCAATTTGGCATTTTCAGATATTGGAACCCAATCTGTAAAATTAAAATGGACTGCTGGAAATGGGGAAGGAAGAATAATAATAGCATCCGAATCTGTTGAACAGTCAGCATTACCTTCAGATGGAGAAACCTATTTAACAGACGGGAATTTCAATGGGCAATTATCGAGTTTCAGTGAATATGAAAAAGTAATTTATATAGGAGCAGGCGATTCAACTGTTGTAAATGGATTGAATCCTGGTTCAACATATTATTTTGGAATTGTTGAATACAACGGAGATGGCTTTACCATTAATTATGCAAATGAATTGATTGCAAAAGGAAATGTTAAAATGAAAGTTCCAGGATCGGCTCCAGTAAATCCATCTAAAGCAGTCGTTTTCACAAAAGTCACCTCCGATTCTATTTATTTAAAATGGACAAATGGTGTTGGACAAGGAAGGGTCTTATTTATTAAAAAAGGTGGATATCCAACTGCAAAACCAATATCTGGCATTTCGTATTATACAAGTGCAAATTTTGGAGATGGTGACTCTCTTGAAGATGGTTCTTATGCCATTTATGATGGAATTTCAAACGAGGCTGCTATTGCAAATTTGGAACCCAATACAGTTTACGGCGTAGTAATATTTGATTATAATATTGGAGATTTTGGCAAAACCTATCAGGTAGATTCTTTTGCATATGGTTTAAAAGGAACGCTTCCCGCATCTGGAATTCAAATTTTTGTTCAACAGCACTTGGTAAAGCTTTATCCGAATCCAGTTGAAAATATGATTCACCTTGAATTTTTAAAACCAATGAGTGGTAAAATTGAAATCAATATTTCAGATATAAGTGGAAAAAATATTTTAGAGAAAGCACTCAATTCTACCAATGAAAATTTAAACCCGTATCTTATAGATGTATCTGCATTAAAAGAAGGGAATTATTACATTACCATACTCCATAAAAAGGAAAAATTGACTCAGCCTTTTATCATTTCGAAATAATTTTTAGCTCATTCTTAATAGGTCAAAAATGAATAAAATAGTACTTAATTTATGTCTCCTTTTTACAGTAATTGTTTCCTGTAAAAAAGACTTAGATTTAAATAAATACAATGATATTTCTTTAAATTCTGAATTCGGAGTTCCTTTAGCAATTGTAAATCTTGAAATAAACAAACAGATCAAAGAAGATTCTAATATCGTATTTGACCAATCTGGTTTGATTCGATTTACCTATAGAAAAGATACCATTGCTTCTTTCCCTGTAGATAGCTTTGTCAAGATACCTAAAATGGAGCCAATTGTAAACAACTCAAAATTAGGTGCAATCAGTATTGATAATACTAAAACAACTAGCTTAACTACATTGAGAGATATGGTCAAGAACTTTGACCCAGCTACAAAAACTGCTTTGAATGATGCCAGTGGTACTGTTACTATTTTCCCAGCAATTAGCGATAACAATAACAATGTTACTAGTTTGCCTGGTGGAAGTAGCAATTACAATAGTATTACAATTGCTAGTGGATTCTTGGTTTTAGATTTTAGAAATAGACTGTCTGTAACAATAGATGTTGTTAGATTAAATATTTTCAACATGGTGCCTTTTCAAAGCATCATTGGCCAAATGGTATTTACCAATATTGCACCAGGAGGAAGTAAAAAAGATTCTATCAGTTTAGCCGGTTTAACTTTAAGCAATAGCTTAGGCTATAGCTTGCCACAGTTTAGATCCTTTGCAAGTCAATCTCCTGTTTTGGTAAACTTGAATGATTCAGTTGTCATTGATGCAACAACAAGTAATTTAAAAGCAGCATCTGGTTATGCAATTTTCCCTGACACCAAGGTAAATCCTCAAACATTGAGTATGGAACTCAAAGCAGATGATCCAACTGCTCAAATTAAGTATGTAACTATTAACAAAGGTTTAATTGATTATACGCTCACATCTAGTATCAGCGAAAAATTAGTTTTGAAGCTTACTTTACCAGGCGCAACAAAAAATGGGGTACCATTTGCGCCAATTAACATTGAGGTCAACAATGAGACAAAAAAAGGTGTAATAGATATCAGTGATGTAAAATTGGATTTGACAACAGATCCAGCCCAACCCTATAATAAACTTTCGGTAATGGTTGAACCGCAAATTGTATCATCTGGCCAACTCAGATTATTTGATTCCTCTGATTTTGTAAATGCAAATTTTAATTTCAGCACATTTCAATTTGAAATGATTGAAGGTAATTTAGGAAAAAAATCAATCCCTATTGATCCTAGTGAAGTGAAAGTTGATATGCTAAAAGATTTTGAACAAGGGTTCGATTTAGAAAACCCTAAACTTAAAATTATAACCAATAATTCTATAGGCATTCCAATTACTGTTTCCTTGAATGTCAATGGAGAAAACAGCAAAGGAACTATTCAAAATTTAAATGGCCCTTCATTTACCATTGACTATCCTCAAAATCCAAATGAAGGTATTAAATCTGCTTCTTATGAATTTAACAAGCAAAACTCAGATATAGGTAAATTAATTGCATTGCCGCCTACTAAAGTTTTATTCTCAGGTATTGCTCAGCCAGATACATCTGGATCATACAACAGAAATAACGACTTTATTAAAAAGGGAACTGGTATTACTGTCGGATTTGAAATGGATATGCCATTTAGCCTAAAGACCAGCGATTTTTCCCTATCCAATAAGATTAAAAATCCATTGTTCAAAGTCAATGCTGACAGTACCCTTGGAAAATTTGTTTTAGCCGACCATTTAGATACAAATAGTTTAGACTACGTTGAATTGCTTTTGAAAATAAACAATGGGATTCCATTCGATGGAAAATTGAAAATTCTATTGAAAGACAAATCAAATACGGCAATGGATTCATTGATCATTCCAGATTTTATAAATGCTGCAATCCCAGATGCCAATGGACGAACAGAGACCAATACCTCTTTTATTAGCTCAGTTAAATTAGATAGCAAGTTAGTTGCAAATATGATCAATCATAACTTATCCTTTTTTGACATCAAGTTTCAATTGAGCACTTATGCAAACGGAAGTCAATATGTAAAATTGTACTCCGACTACAAAGCAAAAATTGGTATCAGTGCAAAACTGAAACTGAAAAATTATTCACCAATTAAAAAGTAGCATCTGTTTTATCCATTCAAAATGAAAAAATATTTTATACTTATATATGCAATGTTATTGGTTCTGTTTACAAAAGCTCAGCCTAATTTAACATTGTATCAAATGAATTCTGTGGCTCAAAGTAATTTGCTAAACCCTGCAAATACTCCCAGACAAGGATTTACACTGGGCTTATTTGATATGTATTCTATGCAATATTTGCCAGGAATAACCATGTACGATATTTTTAGAAAAGATGAATCCAAATTCACAACAATTGATAAACTGCTGTCTAATTCAGATTATCATTTGAGAGACATTCAGTTCAATTCAGAAATCAATCCATTGCTTTTGGGTTTAAGAATTCGCAAAAATTATTTCACATTTGGCATCCAAAATTCCATCAATAATAGTTTCAGTTTACCCAAAGACGTATTTAGTTTGTTTTACTATGGCAATGGTACTGAGTCTAAATTGTTTCAACAACCCATCAGCTTGAGTAGTCTAGATATTGAAATGAGTGCCTATTCATCTTTGTATGCATCTTATACTAGAGAATTTGGAGAAAAGCTAAGTATTGGATTCAGGGCAAAATACAATATTGGATATTATCACGCTAAAACACTATACAATCAGACAAGCTTTATTTCTGATTCAGGAGAAAACAATGCAATCAGGCTAACTGCCGAAACAAATTACGAATTGCAAGGTGCAGGAATTGATAGAATAGAAGCCCTGACCAAAGAGAGAGATGCTAAAAAGCAAATGAATCTTATGATGACATTCCTCGATAAACCTGTTGGCTCAGGCTACAGTTTTGATTTAGGGATCAACTACAAACCTACTAAAAAATTGAGTTTATCTGCTTCTGTATTGGACATAGGAACAATGACTTGGAGCGAAGGAAAAACCTATTCAAACAAGTCCAAGTTTGTATATGAAGGGATTGTAACCGATGACCCTTCAAGTATTGATACCACAACATTTAAAAATTTAACAGATTCTATCATTGAAATTTTTAAACCTACTCAAAAAACAGGGTCGTATTCAATTGCATTTAACCCCAAATTTTATGTTGGTATGCATTATCAATTGTATAAGAGTGGAGCTTTGGGATTGGTTGGTTATGCTGAACTTTGGAGAGGTAATATGAATTATGCAGCTGCAGTTTCATTTACCCAAAGAGTATGGAAAATTTTAGAACTCAAGACAAACTACAATATTTACAAAGATCAGAATACAAACGTAGGATTGGGAATTGCCATGCATTTAGGACCATTGTCGGTTTATGGCATGTCAGATAATATGCTAGGTAATTACAATTGGCAAAATACCCATTATACAAATTTCAGGTTTGGCTTGAACTTAAACATTGGAAATAGATTTGACAGAGACAATGATGGTATTCCAGACAAAAAAGACAAGTGTAAAAAAATTCCGGGGACTCGTATTATGTATGGCTGTCCAGACAAAGATTTAGATAAAGTTGCTGATCATGAAGATGAATGTCCAACTGTTAAAGGTTCAGCCAAAACTAAAGGCTGTCCAGATAAAGATGGTGATGGTGTAAAAGATATGGCAGATAGCTGTGTTTCAGTAAAAGGCGATTCTTCTTTAAATGGTTGCCCAGACAAAGACGGTGACCGCATTCCTGATTACAAAGATGCCTGCCCTGACGTAAAAGGTGTTGCTTATTTGTTTGGTTGCCCGGATTCAGATGGCGATAGCATTTCGGATGACAAAGATGCTTGTCCTAATTTGTTTGGAGACGCCTTGAACAAAGGCTGCCCTGACGCTGATGGTGATGGTGTAACCGATAACTTAGACAGTTGTGTAACAATGAAGGGTTTGCCACA
>CANHRW010000036.1 GCA_947462865.1 Bacteroidota bacterium
CGTTACTCCAACTACTCGTTCGTTGAGGTTTGCCAATTCTACCATGGTATGACCAAATACATCTTGGTACTTGGGTGCTTGAGGGGCTGAATTTGGAGATTTGTAAATTTCGCCTGTTACTTTGTCAAATAAGCCTGGAGCATGCCATTTGGTTTGGTCTTTTTCTGCAGGAGCAAAACCCTTACCTTTAACAGTAACACAATGCAACAATTTAGGTCCTGGAATTTTCTTGAGGTCTTCAAATATTTTAACCAGATGGTTCACATCATGTCCATCCACAGGCCCAAAATAGCGGAAACCAAGCGCCTCAAACAAATTACTGTGTTTGAGTAACCCCCCTTTAAGGGTATCATGAACTTTTGAAAGAATATCTTGTGATACCTGCCCCAATTTGCTCAACCTGTCTAGTGCTTTCCAGATATCGTCTTTGAATTTGTTATAAGTAGGTGAGGTTGTAATATCTGTGAGGTATTCTTTGAGTGCGCCTACATTGGGGTCTATGCTCATACAATTGTCGTTGAGCACAACAATCACATTTGCATTTGCAACACCGGCATGGTTCAAACCTTCAAAAGCCATTCCACCTGTTAGTGCACCATCTCCGATAATGGCAATGTGTTGTTTGTCTAATTCTCCTTTTAATTTGGAGGCCACAGCCATACCTAATGCTGCGGAGATGGATGTAGATGAATGTCCTACACCAAAAGCATCGTATTCACTTTCACTTCTTTTTGGGAAACCGCTTAAGCCTTTATAAATTCTGTTGGTATGAAATTGCTCTCTTCTACCCGTTAATATTTTATGTCCATAAGCCTGATGCCCAACATCCCATATAAGTTGGTCGTTAGGGGTATTGAACGCATAATGCAAAGCTACACTTAACTCTACCACACCAAGGCTTGCACCAAAGTGCCCGCCATAAACTGAAACGGTATCAATGATATATTGTCTTAAGTCTGAACAGACTTTAACCAAATCCTCTTCTTTAACTTTGCGAAGATCTTCTGGAAGCTCAATGTTTTTAAGGTAAGGACCGGGCTCTATTTTCATCATGACATATCAAAAACACACAACAGTGCATTTGGTTTTAAAACAATTTGCAAATTAGGGAAAGAAGCTATCAATTAAAAACTGATTTTGTGTAAATATTCAATCAAAGCCTTGCCTCACTTACAACTAAATCTTTAGAATGCACGGTTAATATGGGAATACTTGCGTTTTTAATGATTTGCTCCGAATATTTTCCAGTAAAAAAATCCATGAATCTACCTTCTTGTTCTGACATAATGACCACCATTCCAGCTTGTTTTTCTGAGGCATACTTTAAGGTTTGTTCGCTTGGGTTACCGCCCATTCGCATCTCTAAGGTACAAGTGTTGCCTTTTTCTTCAATATGGTTACAAACTTGTCTGGTATAATTTTTAATAGTTACCTCAGCGTCTTTATCTGTATCATTAGAAACGCCAACAACATGAATAGTAGCATTTGAAATACCAGCCATTGCCAATGCATAAGGAATTTTTTGGCGTGTTTCAAATGAGGTATCTATAGGAACAACAATTGAATTGAATGCAAAATTGCCTTCAGCAGGAATGGTTAAAACCATGCGTTCAAAATGATCTATGATGCTGAAAACAGATTTGGCATCAATGCCATTTTTAGCATTGGCATTGAGTTGAACCATCACCAAGTCAGGATTGTATTTTTTGATGATTTTTAAAGCAACGTTTCCAGAAAATGGATCATTTATTTGTTCAAATTGAAAATCAAGTCCTGAGCCAGATAAATTTTGTTGTACGTTTCCTGGTCCAAAATGGCAGAAGTTCAATTTTGCAGCAAATTGCTTGGTAAGAGCAAGCCCTAATTTTTGGGTCTGTTCGCTAAGGTGTTCACCCGAACTCAATAGCAAAATTTGTTGAATTTGAATGGCCATAAGCAATTGATTTAGATTGACTTGAAATTACAAAAAAAACATCCAGTCAACAAATATTTGCTCGGTTAAGTTATTAACACAATGAATATCAGGAGAATATAAAACTATTTACCGGTAAATACAGGTTTGCGTTTTTCTATGAATGCTTGAACGCCTTCTTTGTAATCTTCACTCCTGCCCGCTATCTCTTGGCAATAGGCTTCGTATGCCAGCATGGTATCTAAATCTGAATGAAAAGATTGGTTCAGCATTTTTTTCATTAAACCAATGGCTTTGGTTGGTGCATTTGCATAATAGCTGGTGTAGTATTCAGTGGCAGCCTCCAATTCTTCTAAAGGCACTACTTTGTTAACCATTCCCCAATCAAAAGCTTGTTTAGCAGAAACTTTGTTTCCCATGGTTGAAAGCTCAAATGCTCTTGCTGAACCTACCAATCGAGGTAAAAAATAGGAAGAACCAGAATCTAAAACCAATCCAACATTGATAAAAACTTCAATTAAACTCGCATTTTCTGCTGCCACAATTAAGTCACAAGCTAATGCAAGTGAGCAGCCAGCTCCGGCGGCTACTCCATTCAATTTACAAATAACAGGTATTGTCAAATTGCGAATGGCCTTGATCATTGGATTGTATCTTTTGTGGATACTTTCGCTTAAGCTTCTTTTGGTGCCTGCAATTGATTTTAAATCTTGACCGCTACAAAAAGCTTTTCCAGCTCCTGTTATTACAAGTACACGAATACTTTTATCTCTGGCTATTTTTTTGAGTGCATCAATGACGTCTGTACTCATTTGTTCATTGAATGCGTTGAATACATCGGGTCTGTTAAGTGTCAATTGGGCAATGCCATTTTGAACATCAAGAAGAATTGTTTCGTATTGTGACATATTTATAAAAAGATAACCATGGTGAATAAACCAATTAAAAAGCCACTGTAAAGTTCTTTGTGGCTATGCGCATTTAAATGAAGTCTTGATGAAATAACCAATCCCGCTACCACAAATAAGCCAGCAAGTAATATGCGGAAATCGATGAAGCTTTCAACGGACGCCAATAATACCAAACCAATGATGGCACCTATACTCGCGGCATGAATACTGATTTTATGAAAAAAGTTAATCAATAAAATGAATAGCATCAAAATGCCAGACGCCATTAAATAGTTGATGAGTTTTTGAGGAATGGGGTAGTTATAAAAATTATAATAACAAAAGCCGTACATAAAAAGTGTTATCGCAAAAGGGATGTTTCGGTCTTTTTTTTCGTGCATCTGTATAGAACTAATTTTACCAATTTGTTTCAGTACCAATGACATGATTAATGGAATCAAGTGTGTACAACTATAAATGAATAAAATATAAAACCACCTGGCTTTGGCAGGCAAAGAAAAATACACAGATGGAAACAATAGAAATAGCAAATAAATCGCCAGTAAGTTTACAAATACAGGATGAAACAAAACCGAGAAAATATGTGCTAAATAGTTTTTCATTCTTTAATTCAACGCAATGGCTGTAACACTGATTTCAACATTGGCTCCCAACGGCAATCTTACCACCTGAACGGTTTCTCTAGCTGGAAAATGTTTGTCAAAAAACTGACCATATACCTCATTAATAGCTGCAAAATCATTTAAATCAGTACAGAAAATGGTTGTTTTTACAATGTCGGAATAATCCATTTCTGCTTCTTTTAAAATGGCACCTACATTTTCCATGACTTTTTGAGTTTCAGCCTTGATATTGTGCTGTATCATTTCGCCAGTTGTTGCATCTTTTGCAACTTGTCCGCTTACATACAGCGTATTTCCAGCTTTAACAGCATGGCTATAGGGTCCTATGGGAGTTGGTGCGCCACTACTTGTAACAATTGTCTTTTCCATTTGAATAGTAAAGTTATTTTTGTTTGAAAATTCCACCACGAATATGAAGATTTTGGCAAGAGGTTCAAAGCAACAACTCAAAGAATTACAAGAAAAAGTACAAAATTCAACGCATTTGCTTGAATTTGCTGATGAAAATCAAGTTGTAGTTGGTCAAATCAATTCAGCAGATTTATTCATAGATATGCAGTTTGATACTTTGCCAAACCACATAGAACAATACCATGGCGTTCAGGTTCCAATGTTATTAGGTGCTGTAAAAATTCAACTTGCGGCTGTTATTGGACATAAAATTGCTACTCAAAATACACTTATTTTTGGTTTCAATGCCTTGCCTACGTTTATCAATAGAAAAGTAGCTGAAGTGAGTTTATTGCATCCACATCAAGCCAATGAACTCAATGCCTTGATGCAATCTTTAAATTGGGATTACAAATTGGTGAATGATCGTGTTGGCTTATTTACGCCTAGGGTTATTTGTATGATTATTAATGAAGCCTGTTATACGCTTCAGGAGGGTACCGCCTCTAAAAGAGATATTGATACAAGCATGAAACTTGGAACAGGTTACCCATATGGTCCGTTTGAATGGGCTGATTTAATTGGGGTTAAAGAGGTGTATGAAGTCTTAGCTGCTCTGTATGAAGATACCAAAGAAGAGCGCTATAAAATTTGTCCATTGTTAAAAACACAATATTTAAAAGCAAAAAAATTTTATGCCGATGCCAACTAAAATAGTTTTCTTTTTATGGCTGACCTTGAGTTCAGCGCTATTTGTTTCAGCACAAGAAGATGTCTGCAGCAAACAGAAGTCAATGTTTAAGTCAGCGTTTAAGAAGGCCCTATACTCAGAAAATTTTTTACAATTAATAAATGGGTATGATGTTAAATACCACGCACTTGACCTGGCAATTGAGGCCAACACAACCTATCTTTCAGGTAGTGTAATTACAGCGTTTACCACTTTGCAAAAACTTGATACTTTTACTTTTGAATTACACCAAGACCTAACCATTGATTCCGTGTTAGATATCAATCATCAAGTGCTAAGTTTTTACAGGCAAGCAGATGAAGTATACGTGACTTTAAACAACACAATTCCAGCTTTGGGTTACTCACAAATTCAAATATGCTACCACGGAACACCTCCCTCTGGAGCAAGTGCTGCAATTGGAAATGGTTTTTCTAATGAAGTATCGCCCAAATATGGTGCAAGGGTTACTTGGAGTTTGAGTCAACCCTATGCAGCTAAAGAATGGTGGCCTTGTAAACAATCATTAACTGATAAAATTGATTCTATAGCGGTATCTGTTACTACATCACAAATCAATAAAGTAGGTAGTAATGGCTTGCTCAAACAAATTGTTCCACTACCCAATAACAAACACCGTTTTGAATGGAAGAGCAACTACCCGATAGATTTTTATTTGATTGCTGTCAGTGTAGGAAATTATTATGAAAACATTGATTATGCTAAACCTAAAGGTATTCAAGATAGTATTTTAATTTTAAATTATTTGTACAATGAACAAGCCTATTTAGACAATAAAAAAACATTGGGGGAATGCAAAGATGTGCTCACTTATTTCAGCGAATGTTTTGGCATGTATCCATTTCACAAAGAAAAATATGGACACAGTATGGCTCCTTTCTCAGGAGGAATGGAACATCAAACCATGACAACATTAGGGATTATTTCATATGATATAATGGTACATGAATTGGCACACCAATGGTTTGGAGATTATATTACATGCAGTTCTTGGTCTGATTTATGGCTCAACGAAGGTTTTGCTTCCTATTCTGAATTACTGGCTTATGAAAAATTCTATCCGCAATTCTTTGCCAACAAGTTACAGTCTAAAATAAATAGTTCAAAGCAAGGAATTGGGTCTGTTTATGTTGAAGACACAGCCTCTGTTCCTCGTTTGTTTAGTAGCAATCTAACATACAACAAAGCCGGATTGGTTTTGCACATGTTGCGTTGGACTTTGGGAGATAGCTTATTTTTTGCTTCAATTAAAAATTACGTGTTACTCTATGGAAACCAAACAGCCAATACAGTAGATTTTAAAAATATTTGTGAGCAAACTAGCGGAAAAAACTTGACTGCTTTTTTTCAAGAATGGGTAAAGGGTGCTGGTTATCCAACTTATACGATCAATTGGAATAGCAGTCAAAATGAAACTCATTTTAATGTATTTCAATCTAATAGTCAATCGCCTAATCAGTTGTTTTCAATTGATTTACCCTTGAAAATTTACTTTGCCAAAGGAGATTCTATTGACTTGAAATTACCTGGCGTTGCCAAGTCATCACATTATACAAAATTACAATTTAAAGACAGTGTTATAGGCATTCAATTGAATGCAGATAGGCAAATTTTAGCCAATGGTTTTGTAAAAAGAGACCTCATGCTAACAGGTGGCTTAGAGCTTTTTAAAACCCCTGCAATGTTAGCGCTGTATCCAAACCCTAGTGATGGGCAATTGACCATACAAACAAGCCTATCATTACCTGTTTGTATACGTATATTTGATTTGACCGGGAAATTGCTAGTGCAGCAGAATCAAACTACAAATATTCATACAATAGAACTTCCTGAACAAGCAGGTTTATATGTAATAGAATTAAGTAATGAACAACACAAACTGGTGAAAAAAGTAATGAGAAATCAGCATTAACTTTTGAATTCTATATAAACAGGACAATGGTCTGAATGTACCTCTTCTTGTAAGATGCCAGCTCCTTTTAAATGGGTGTTCAATTCTATGCTATTCATACAATAATCTATTCTCCAACCTTTGTTTCTGGTTCTTGATGCAGCACGGAAACTCCACCAGCTGTATTGGTGTGGTGATTGATTAAAATGCCTAAAACTATCTGTAAATCCAGCCGCTATAAATTGGCTCAACCACTCACGTTCTTCTGGTAAAAAACCACTCGAGTTTTTATTTCCAACAGGGTCATGTATGTCAATTGGATGGTGAACAATATTGTAATCACCACAAATTACCAATTTAGGTATTTCTTTTTTGAGTATTTGAATGTAGTTATCAAAGAAGGTTAACCACTTCATTTTATAAGCTTGTCTTTCTTCTCCGCTCGATCCACTTGGAATGTATACACTGATCACAGAATAATCATCAAAATCGGCCCGAATGATTCTACCCTCATTGTCGTATTCAGGATTATTAAATCCAATACTTACATTGTTTGGTGGCACTTTAGAAAAAATAGCTACGCCACTGTAACCTTTTTTAACGGCACTGTTCCAAAAGCGATACTTAAATCCGGTTAAATCTAAAGAAAATTCATGTTGAGCAATGTTTGCAGCTTCGGCCTTGGTTTCTTGAAAACAAACCACATCGGCATCTGTTTTTTGTAAAAAATTAATCAAACCCTTGTCTATTGCAGACCGAATTCCATTCACATTATAGCTGACTATTTTCATATACCTTATTTTATTCCGTTTTCGCTAATTAAATACAAAAGGCCTGTTAATACAACACTTCCAAATTGCAGTTCACGTTTGTTGACGTGTTCAAATACATCATTTTCAGTATGGTGGTAATCAAAATATTTTTGTCCATCTGGATGAAAACCAATAATGAGCGCACCCTGTTTTTTTAAGGGTCCAATATCTGCGCCACCCCCATTTTCGTCAATGGTTTGAACACCATAGGGTGCCAATAAATTTTCCCAATTTTTGTATTTGTACAACTGGTCTTTTGGCATTGCAAAACCAATATGCCTAGGCATAAAACCACCTGCATCTGTTTCAATTGCTGCCAGGTGTTTTTCTTTGTTTTTTTCTGCAAGTTCGGCATATTTTAAACCACCCTTTAGCCCGTTTTCTTCGTTAATAAACAATACTACGCGAATGGTTCTTTTGGGTTCTATACCCAATGTTTTAAACGTGCGAATGGTTTCAATACACTGTACAACACCGGTTCCATCGTCGTGTGCACCTTCGCCTATATCCCATGAATCAATGTGTGCCCCTAATACAATGATTTCTTCAGGCTTTTCTGACCCCTTTATTTCAGCTACCACATTGTAACTTTCAACCGCTGGAAGCATTTGACAATTTTGTTTAAAATAGACTTCAAGCTGTGCATCTTTTTGTAATGCATTGCTTAAGATGCTCGCGTCTGCAGTACTAATTGCACATGCTGGAATAGGAGGGAAGCTATCTTTGTATTGCGTTGCACCAGTATGTGGGTAATGATCGTACGCATGAGTCATACTGCGAACAATTACACCTATGGCGCCTTTTTTTGCAGCTTCTATTGGTCCCATACTTCTTTGGTTAACGGTCATACCATAGGCAACACCTCCATACAATACCGTATCAGGAAAAGGCCTCGAAAAAAATACAATTTTTCCGCGAACAGATTCATTGGGTTTGGCGCTAAGTTCTTCGAAGCTTTTTACTTCAATGACACCTGCTCTAATTCCATTGACAGGTGTACCAACACTATTACCTAGGGCACAGATTGCCAATTGAATTTTCTTATTTTGTTGAATGAGGTATGCTTCTTCTTTAGCTCCTCTTTGCCAATGTGGTACCATGACTGGCTGAAGCCAAACCGAATCTGCCCTTGTTTCTTTTAGCTTTTGAAATGCCCACTGAATGGCCTTTTCAGCAGCTGGGCTCCCACTAATGCGTGCACCTATTTCTTTACATAAGTATTGTAAATTAGAATAGGATTGTCCATTGGTAAAAATTTCTTGAAAAATTTTCTTGATTACAATTGAATCTTGTTGTTGTGCATGGCCCACTTTTCCAATCAAAAGTAAAATAACAAAAATTGATTTTAATTGAGTTGACATCGGTAAAATTATTCTAGAATGGTTATAAAATTTCTACTAAGCTTCACATATCCTTTTTGTTCCATTGTTCTCAACAAACGACTAATGGCTTCTCTTTGAGTATGTAGTTCAATTGCAATTTCTTGGTGTGTAATTTCTAAGCGATTTGTTTGGAGTGCCTTGCAGCGCTCCTTGAGGTAATGAAGCAATTGTTTATCCATGTGGTTAAAAGCAATTAAGTCTATTACATATAACAATTCAGCAAATCGTTCTTGATAATTTTTATTGACATATGCTTTCCATTCAGGAAATTTTTGCCAGTCTGCAGTTTGTTCTATAGGAATCATGGCAAGCGTTAAATCATCTTCAGCTATTGCCTTGATCATGCTTTTTTGTGAAACCTGACAACAAGTAATTGACATGGCACAGGTTTGTCCTGGATACAAATGGTATAAAAACACCTCTGAACCATCTTCATTCTCGCGAATGATACGCACACAGCCTTTTAAAACAATGGGAATAAACAGAATAGCATCACCAACTTGAATGAGCACGTTGTCTTTGAGTAAGTGTCTGATATTGGCAAAGTGTTCAATTTCTTGCAACAACTTGGTATCTGTAAATGGTATTGCTTTAAAAATGTCTTTCATCTGTTTTATTTCCCTTCCCCAATTTGTTGTCTCCACATGGCATAATAAAGTCCCTTTTCAGTTAGTAATTCATCATGCTTACCAGCTTCTACTATGTGGCCTCTTTCAATCACATAAATTTTATCTGCATGCATGATGGTAGATAGTCTGTGTGCAATTAAAATAGACATGTGCTCTTTGCTCGAAGTTACAGATCTAATGGTTTCATTGATTTCTTCTTCTGTAAGAGAATCTAAGGCTGAAGTAGCCTCGTCAAATACCAACATTTTAGGTTTACGAAGCAATGCCCTTGCTATGCTCAGTCTTTGTTTTTCGCCACCTGAAACTTTTACACCACCCTCCCCAATTAAGGTATCAATTCCTAGACTGGCACGTTCCAATAAATTTTTGCAACTGGCTTGATTCAGCACATGAAGCAATTCTTCATCAGTAGCTTCTGGTTTCACAAACAATAAATTTTCTTTAATACTTCCTGAAAACAATTGCGTTTCTTGAGTAACAAATCCTATTTGCTCTCGGAGTTCATCTAAACTGACATCGGCAGCCAATACATTGTTGTAAGTGATTGTTCCTTTTTGCGCTTTGTACAAACCAACGACTAGTTTTACTAAAGTAGATTTTCCTGAACCTGATGGTCCCACAAAAGCGATAGTTTCTCCAGTTTTTACCTCAAATGTAATATTTGTTAAAGCGGCTCTTTTTGATCCATTGTAGCTGTAGCCGACTCCATTGAAATGAAGTGTTTCAAGTTTAGGAATGTGGATAGGATTTTCGGGTTTTTTTTCTGTGGGTGCATCTAATATTTTTTTGAAATTCGCAAAACTAACTTCTGCTTCTCTGAAGATATTGATCAAATTTCCCAATTCTTGCATGGGTCCAAAAATAAAAAAGGAGTAAAACATCATCATGAAATACTGACCAACAGAAATCTCATTTTTAAAAATCAAGTACATCATCACAAACATGATAGCTGTTCTGAGTAAATTAACGGATGTTCCTTGAATGAAACTCAAGCTTCTAATGAAACGTACTTTTTTAAGTTCGAGGCTTAAAATTTTATGTGTAGTAGTGTTTAATCGGTTAATTTCTTGTTTGGTAAGGCCCAAGCTTTTAACCAATTCAATATTTCTCAAAGATTCAGTGGTTGACCCTGCCAATTGTGTTGTTTCTCCTACAATTATTTTTTGCATTTTTTTGATTCTTTTACTCAATACCGAGCTTAAAAACCCTAAAATTGGAATTACTGAAACAAATACAGGTAAAATAAGCCAGTTCACTTGAATGGCAATGAAGCTAACAAATAATAAACCGATAAATGTAGTAAATAGAACACCTATAAATGACTGAATCAATCTTTCTGTGTCTTGTCTTACTTTTTGTAAAATGCCAAGTGTTTCGCCACTTCTTTGGTCTTCAAATGCTTCGAACGATAAATCTAAGGAGTGTTTGATTCCACTTGAATAAATATCTGCACCAATTTTTTGAATGACGACATTGGTAAAATAATCTTGAAAATTCTTCGCAACTCTAGAAACAAAAGCTACACCAATTGAACAAAGCAATAATTGTATCACACCTTTTAAAAATACAGATGATTCAAGTGTTTTTGCTTTTAATAAGTAATTGTCAATGATAAATTGAGAGATATATGGGTCTAACATTGAGAAAATCTGGTTCACAGATGCGAGAAACAATGCCAGAAACAAAATAGATTGATAAGGCTTTAAATAACGGAATAGTAATTTCATAAGGATGTAGCTAACGAAATTACTAAAGAAGTTTCAATTTTCTTTACAATTTAAAGCAATCTTATGCTCACTCATTGCCAGACAAGAAGTCTAGCAAAAAGTAGCCTTTTGCTTTCCACAATTTAAGTGGTTTTATTAGAAATGACTGCCAATTATTTTGAGTCAAAAACAAGCCTAAAGCTGTCAATAAAATTTCAAGCGTAATTGCAATACACAAAACAGAAAATTCATGAAAGAGGAAAGCCGCAGGTATGGATAGTAACAAAATGGTACTGCCTGTTAATTGCATAAATTTTGCAATAGGTTTTTGATTCATTGATTTAAATGAACTATAATAAACAGCAAATTCACGCGCTTTGTCATCCATGATGTAAAAATAGTTGATTTTGTTTGAAAGGGGTTCTTTGATTACCCATTTTGTTGAACTAGCTTTGTTGTACATGAAAAAAATAGCTGTTATTGGAATGTTGACCTTAGCTTGCAACCACAACAATGATGCAGTATTACTCAACAAGCAACTTATGGATTTGCACGATGATGTGATGAAAAAAAGCAGCCAAGTTTTGACCCTCAAAGACAAATTACAACCGATAATTGCTGCATCAACTAATGCTAGTTACAAAGACAGTTTGCAAAAAGCATCTTACCTTTTGCACCGTGCAGATCAACAGATGTTGAATTGGATGCGTCAATACCAAGAACCGAATTTAAATGCTGATACAGCAATCGTATTTTATCAAACTCAAATTGCTTTCATGAAACAATTGAGCAGCCAAACTAGTTATTCAATTAACCTAGCAAAAAAACTAATACATGAATAAAATACCTTTAATTGGAATTGGGCTCTTGTTTTTATTTTCGTGTGGCAATGAAGCCTTGCCTATTCTGGGCAATAGAGAAGTAAAAGTCACCCGAAATGGCAACGCTGAAACCATAGATACCATTTATCAGACCATTCCTGATTTTCAATTTCAAGACCAATACGGTCATTCATTTTCATCAAAGCAAACAGCAAATAAAATATATGTTGCTGATTTCTTTTTTGTGACCTGTCCTAGTATTTGTCCAAGAATGAAACGGAATTTATTAAAAGTGAATGAAAAATACGGTTCTGACACAAACTTTTTAATCTTGTCACATACCATTGATCCTGAACATGATTCTGTTCCAGTTTTGTATGATTATGCAGATAAATTAAACGTGAATCATGGCAACTGGTTTTTTTTAAGAGCTGATAGGGTCTATACCTATGAATTAGCAGCACATGCATACTATGCCTCCGCTTTAGTAGATTCTACCGAACCTGGTGGCTTTGTGCACAGTGGCGGGCTCATATTGGTAGATCAACAAAAACGTGTCAGAGGTATTTATGATGGAACCAATGCAGATGAAACAGAGAAATTGATCAAAGACATTCACATTTTAATGCATGAAAAAAATTAGTTTTTTCCTAATGAGTTGTTTGTTCATTGTTTCATGTCAAGATGAAACCAACAATTTTACGCAGTTGGCTTCAGGCTATGAATTGTATCAGAAAAATTGTGCCAATTGTCACGGAGATGATGGATTAGGCTTAGCCAAGTTGATTCCACCTTTAAAAAACGCTGATTATTTACTTTCTCACAAAGATTCTTTAAAATCAATTATCCATAAAGGTATACAAGTACCCATTGTTGTTAATGGAATTACTTATACCAGTCCAATGCCTGCAATGCCAAAAATATCAGCCTCAGAGGCTGAGTCGATTATTCAGTTTATCTTGATTAAATTCAATCAAACATCAAATAAGTAGATTAATTAGACAAAGTCCGTTGATTTCAAAATTTAATGCTTATTTTTAGTGTACGTAATAGAAAAAAATTACCGCGTTAATTAACAAATTTACCTATGCAAGAAAGAATTTTATTGATAGAGTCAGACAAATTACTCGAACAAGAAATTATTGGGGCTTT
Source organism: Bacteroidota bacterium (assembly GCA_947462865.1). Classification (GTDB taxonomy): domain Bacteria; phylum Bacteroidota; class Bacteroidia; order UKL13-3; family UKL13-3; genus CAISCU01. The sequence continues at coordinate 12,981 of CANHRW010000036.1, forward strand.
AGAGAATAATGGCTTGTTTGTAGAAGCTTTAAATAATATTGACCTGATTAATACACGCATCAGGGAAATTGAGTTCGATCTCATTGTATGTGACTACGCATTGTTTAAAATAATTGGTATAGATGCGTTCAAAAAAATTCGATTGAATCAACCAGATCAATACATTCCGTTAATATTATTGTCATTTGAATCAGACCAACAGATATTTAGAGAGGTGATGCAAAAAGGTGCGGATGATTTTTTGCTTAAACCACTTAAACTAGTGGAATTAGTTGATTCAATTAAGCTGCATTTGAGGAAATTTAATTTTTGGAAAGAAAGGCTTGAAATGCTTGCCAGTTTTCCGGATGAGAACCCCAA
>CANHRW010000037.1 GCA_947462865.1 Bacteroidota bacterium
TAAAACAGAATCAGTAAAATTACAATGATGATAAATATGATGGCATATGTAGTGCTTAAATAAATCTTTGCCTGTAAATGTTCATTCTTTGAGACTGAATAAGTGAATTTATTTCTAAGTCCGTTTCCTAAACCTATGTCAAAAACATACAACCAATTATTAATTGAAGCTACTGTTAACCAAACTCCATATTCGGATTGCGTTAAATAACTTAAATTTAAAGGAACCAATAACAATCCAATAGCAGCTATTCCAAATTTAATCACAAATGAATAAAGTATGTTTTGATACAATTCAATTGTTCTAAAGCTGTTTTTATCAACTATTTTCTTATGAGCTGTGACAAACCAATTGAAGAATAACATATTTAAATATACGTATTGGTTTCAATAATAACATTTTGGTCCTTGTTCAGCCAGCATAAATCTATTACAAACAAAGTAAAATAATGTATGGGATAATAAACCGGATTGGGTAATAAAAAAAGTTGAATAAACAACATGAGCATCAAGGGCCATAAGTGCTGACTAAAGGCTCTTTTGGTAGAAATCCATAAAAAATAAAAAAAAAGTAATGCCCCTATGCCGTATTGACAAAACAAGTATACAAAACTGTTGTGGGGATATGGGATTTTAACCTGAACATAATTTGACCATTCGTTTTCGAATAAAAACATTCCGGTTCCGTATAAATAAAAATGGTTCTTGATATAAGTTAAACCTGCAATCATCGCACTGCTTCTTTCTAGATCGCTATTGATTGATTTTGGATTTTCAGAATCAAATAGCACCCTTGCTAACGACGAATCTGGATTTTGCAATAAATATTGATAAATAAAGGGTGACAAAGTCAACAATAACAAAAGTAAGGCAAACAGCACAATTAGCATTTTCCGAAGCCCTATCTTTCTTATAAAATTAGGAAGAAAATACACACACAATACAATCAGTAACAGTATTCCTTGTCTAGATCCTGACAGTTCAACCAAATACAACATGGTTACAAATACAAAAAAAAACAATCCAACTTTCCTATTATTGGGCATGTTGGGCATAAATTTAAAGACCATAAAACCGAAAATAACTACCGCATTTGAATAGGCATTGGCATCGGCAAACGTACCACCTAACCTCAACATGGTTTTGGATACATTTTCTGAAAGCATCAATGCAAATAAAAATGGATCGAGCATCTCAATGATGCCCTCAACTAATAAAATCAAAAAACAAACCAATGACAATTGAAAGATAAAAGAAGTAAAGTTTGCTTTGCCTTGGTATAAAAACGCTGTCCAACTAAAATAAATGGTGTAAATAACTATTCGAATGCTGTCATTAAATTTAAATTCTAACTGATTCTCTGCTGATGCCAATTGAATGAGCATGAAAAATAGAGAAAAAAGTATATAAAACAGCGTATTCCAATTGTTAACCAAACTAAAAAAAACACTTCTATCAAATCGGTTAATTAAAAAAAAAGTAGCAACCACCAAACAAAAAATCAATACTGGTAAATAAGGCATTTTAAAAATACCTGTCAGTAAATACAGGTTCAGTAATAAAATGGCTCCAATTGAAAAATGTAGCTTTCTTTCTATTACTTGTTTAAAATCAATTGCTGGTTGCATCTGATTTGTATTTGAATACCAACCAAATTGTAAAACCCATCACTGCTGTAAACAAGGCTATTAAGCTACTTATTATTGGAAACAACACCAATGAATATTCTATTTTCTTGAGTGGAAACCTTGGAAAATCTACCAATTCAAAAACAGGTTTTTGTTGGTTTAAATTGAACCTAGCCACCTCTCTGTTTTTTAATAACTCTGCATACAAAGAATTGAGAATTTCTCCTGAGCGTCTGAGTTGGGTTTCATTAATTCTGCCTGAAACCCTTACCATACCAATAGATTCATCAATGGCCCTGGCTTTACTTTTGTCTAAATCTGAAACCAGTTGCTCTACAGAATCTACTTTGTATTCTATTAAATCAACCAATTCCTGTTGCTGGTTGGTCATGGCTTTTAAATAAAACTTGGTGAGTTCATGGTACATTGCAGCTAAAAAAGCGCTTGCCAAAGCTTCTACTTTGTGTTTAAATGTTAACTCAATAATACCTGAAGAAGTATTTCCAACAAAAGTTGTGGCTTTCTTTTTAACAGACTCTACTTGTAAGTAGTTGGGCTTAGTAATGATTTCTAAAATGGCATTGATCGCAAAATTTTCTTGGTAATTGAGCAATTCTAATTCTGAATGTATAAACCCATTAAAACCTTGCATTTCGGGTGTTTTTTCAAACAATTTATTCAGTTTATGGTAAGCTATGAACTCATCAGCAATCAATTGTTTTCCTGGCAAACTGTCTAAAAGAGCTTGTCCGCATATTTTACGGGAATTGCTTAAAAACAAAATACGGTCATCAGTTACATTCATTGCATTCACTCCTAAAATGCCCAGTTGAGAGGTAATGGAACTTAAATAATTACCTGAACTATTCTTGGAATCATTGATAATGAAACTCAATTTGGCTTCGTATTTAGGTTTTAAAAACAATGCCAGAAAAAATCCAATCAATAATCCAAACAGCATCCCTGCATACATAAATTTGCGTTTTTTAACCAATAGCTTCCACCAATTGATTACAAATGCATCTGTTTGAGATTTTGTTTGCATTATTTAATAAAATTTAAAATGAGCACCATTAAAGTGGTCATAGATGTAGTAATAGAAATGGCTTCAACTGTTGTTAAACTTTTGTGTTCAGGCTTAGATGGGACTATAATCTCTGATCCGGGCTGTACTTTAGGATAACAATTGAAAAATAGGTAGTTTTTAGTAGATTTTGCTGTGCCGTTTTGATACACTATATAGGCTTTTCTTCGAGAAGATTTTGAGGTAAATCCACCTGCTTCACTGACATATTTTTTAAAACTTTTTTGTTTTTTGTATTTCAGTTGATTCGGATATAAAACCTGCCCATTAACAGTTACCAACGGATTGAATGAAGGTATGTACAACACATCATTTTCTGCTAAAACCAAATCGGCACTGGTTCGATTTCCACTTAAAATCTTATTTAAATTTAAACCAATGACATCTTTTTGGTTCATTTCGCTCTGCTCTTGGAACAAACTATCATCAGTGCCCTTTTTATTTAGCTTAAAGAGCGTCATCATAGATTTTTTATCTTTGATATTGTCCACTTCAGATCCTGGTCTGGTTCTAATAAGTACCGCTCCTTCCGGAAATGCATTCGCTGTTAAGCCACCCGATCTTTTCATGATTTCCGAAATAGATTCATTATTTTTTAACAAAGAATAGGTTCCAGGGTATAAGACCTCACCTTGAATGGAAATTGATTTCAAGGGCTGATAATTGGATGAACTAAACACATGTATTTGGTCAAATGGTTCTAATTTGAATTGGCGCAAATCGGCTAAATTGTTATTAATTTCAATGGTATTTACCTCAGCCAATTTGCCTTCTTTTAATAATTTATTGGCATCTTTTGCCCTTCTTGAAACTTGAATTCTTTTGGTATCTGCACCTATTTTAACACCTCCTGCTAAAACCAAAACATCTTCCAATACCATATCTGTACCATAATCAAAATTTCCGGGTACCAGCACCTCTCCTGTTACATATACTTTTTCTGGTATTTGCATTTGCAACATAGAGGCTACTATTAATTTATCTTCACGTTTTAGTTGAATATTAGGAGATTTCCCGGCTAAAATAGCTCCTATGTTCAAGGAAATAATTTCTTGAGAATTGTCTGGATTCAGCCTGTACAAAATAGCTCTAGTTGTGAGTGCATCTTCTTTTAAGCCTCCTGCATTGTTTAGCAGGTCAGTGATAGTGGGGGTTGATTCCAAAGCAAAATAACCTGGACGAAAAACCGCTCCTTCAATTTGAATTCTGTTTTTGAACCTATCCAACACAGCATTTACAAAATATGCATCCCCATTTTCAGGCTTAAACAACTGAATTTCTGACTGCTTTACATTTGCAATTGACTTTTGAAGACCATCATTCCTATTGACCTGAATGAGTGCTTTGTAAGCGTCAGGCGTGAATCCTCCAGCAAAATAGATTAAATCTTTGAGTGTTTCTGTGGGTTTTAATTCAAACAAACCAGGGTGTTTTACCTGACCAGCCAATTGAATTCTACTGATATAGGGTTCTACTTTTACAATGTCTTGATCTTGAAGACGGATATTGCCTTTAGTGGCACCCGTCATCAAAAAATCATAAATATCCATTGTAGCAATATGCTGGTTGTTTCTAATCAACTTTATGGTTCTAAAACTCCCATCATCATTGGGTCCTCCAGCAGCATATAAAGCATTAAAAACAGTAGCCAAGGAAGGCAAAGTATAGGTACCTGGATTCAATACCTCCCCTAATAATACCACTTTAATGCTACGAATATTCCCTAAAGTAATGCTCAATTTGGTTTGACCGCTCTGAATACTTGGGTTGTACTTAGACAAATGGGATTTGATTTTTTTGGTGGCTTGTTCAATGGTAGAGGCAGCTAAAAACACAGAGCCAAACATAGGAATTCTAGCCTGTCCATCGGGAGAAATCTTTACACTGTAAGTGGCGTCTGAATAACCGCTTAAATCAATGACAATTTCATCCTCAGGACCTAAGACATAATTTAATGGGGTGGCGATTTTTAAATTGGGTTGAAAATTGTATTGTTTATTTCTAAACAAACTGGCCCCGTATATTGCTGAAATGAAAGTACTGTTTCCAGTGTTGGCTTCTAAATCTGTTTCAATGTTCCAATTTCGACCACTGTTGACAACTGCTGTCTTTGCATCTGAAGTATTGAATGATTGTTTTTGTAAGCGTTGGGCTAATTTTTCAATTTCAGATTCTGGAATTTTATTTTTTAACATTTCTACTTTAACCTGCTCCCAATTTTTGCCTGTATTTTGCATTTCTTCACCCAATTGTCTGATTTGAAATTCTGACAATTTATCGGCATTGAAACTTGCAGGATTGGATGTAACTAAGCCCAAATTTTGGGCAATCAACTGTGTAGAAACGAACAGAATAAAGGCAATTAAAAGCAGTACCTGCTTGTGAAAAACCGTTTGTATTTTTCTTGTATAAATTAAGACCATGTTTATATAAACTGTAGACTTTGCAATATAATCAAACAGCTATGTACTTTCAAACATGCAACCTAAAAGCATTTTATTTCCACTTGAACAAGTAAACAATTCAATTGGTACAAAAACCTGTTATATTTGTAATTCTGATGAAAAAAATACTCTTTGCATTTACTTGTTTCTTACTGGTATACAATTCTATAACAGCGCAAAATGCTGAAATAAGAGGCTTTGTTTACGATAAAAAATCTGGCGAACCCATCATTTTCACAAATGTGGTTGTAAAAGAATTAATGATTGGTAAATCTACAGATATTAATGGTTTCTATACCATCAACAGAATTAAACCTGCAACCTACACCCTCATGTGTTGGGCTATAGGGTACGATACAACCAAAATAATGGTAGAATTATTGCCAGGAAGTATTAAAAATCAAAATATTTACCTAAAAGCCAAAAACCTAGAACTGGGTGAGGTTCAAATTAAAGCCGACCGCCAAAAAGCCAAAGAACAAATTAACATTTCTACCAATGTCATCACGCAAAAAGAGTTGAAACAACTGCCAACTTTTGGGGGTGAACCCGATTTGGTTCAGTATTTACAAGTATTACCAGGTGTTAATTTTAGTGGTGACCAAGGCGGACAATTATACATCAGAGGAGGGCCTCCTGTTATGAACAAAGTAATGATGGATGGCATGATCATTTACAATCCATTTCATTCAATAGGCTTATTTTCTGTGTTTGATGCTGATTTAATTAGAAACGCCGATGTAAGTGCAGGTGGTTTTAATGCCCAATATGGAGGCAGGGTTTCAGGCATAATAGATGTAAATACCAGAGAAGGTAATAAAAAAGAGTTATCCGGAAAACTGAGTATCAACCCTATAACAGCAAAGGTTTTACTTGAAGGGCCGTTGAGCAAGTTTTCAGAGGGTGGCTCTAGTTCTTCGCTAATTTTCTCTTACAAAACATCTTATTTAAACAAAACAGCACCACTTTTCTATCCAGGAGCAGACCCCAAATATGGATTGCCCTACTCATTCAATGATATTTATGGAAAATTCAGCCAAATATCAGAAAATGGTAGCCGTTTGAACCTTTTTGGGTTTAATTTTTCGGATAATGCTAATTTTAGTACAACCAAATACAATTGGAATTCGCTGGGTTTTGGAGGAAGCATTATGGTTATTCCTGAAGCCTCAAGTACTGTTATCAATGCCACTTTTGGTTATTCTAATTACCTCATGAACCAAGTTGAAGCTGCGGATAATTTACCCCGTCAAAGTTCTATTAATGGTTTCAATGGCAGTATTAATTTTACTAATTTTATAGGAAAAGACGACATTAAATATGGATTTGATGCTGTTGGATTCGCTACCGATTTTACCTACAGAAACGCAGTAGGCAGAACTTTACAATCAACTGATTACAACACAGAACTACATGGTTTTGTTAAATACAAAAAAGTGTGGAACAGATTGGTTGTTGAACCTGGTTTGAGGGCCATTTATTATGCCTCTCTATCTGAAAGTAGTTTGGAACCACGTTTGGGAATTAAATGGAATACCACCAGTTTTTTAAGAGCCAAATTGGCGGCAGGCACCTACTCCCAAAATTTAATGAGTGCAGTAAGTGACCGTGATGTAGTCAATTTATTTTATGGATTTCTATCAAGTCCTGACAAAGTAAATGGTACTTCTTCTATAGACCACAAAAGACAAACAGCTGAACATTTGGTTGCTGGTTTTGAGTTAGACCTTGGTAGATACATTGAAATCAATGCAGAGGTGTTCTACAAAAACTTTAGCCAGATTACCAATATCAATAGAGACAAAGTGTATGATGATTTTCCAGTAAACCAAAATAAACCCTTTTACCAAAGAGCAGATATAATTAAAGAAACAGGAGATGCTTCTGGTTTTGACATCCGTGTTAAAATGGATTACAAAAGACTGTATATATGGGCAGTTTATTCTTTAACCTATGTTAACAGATTATTTGACAAGAACGACAGTGTCAGTATCAAGTATTTTCCAAATTTCGACAGAAGACATAATTTCAACCTCGTTGTAAGTTATGAATTTGGGAAAAATAGAAGTTGGCATGTAAATACACGTTACAATTTGGGCTCAGGATTTCCCTTTACTCAAACTCAAGGGTTTTATGAACAACTTAATTTAAATGGAGGGGTTGCTGGAAACATCAATAACCAGAATGGAAACCTAGGAATTGCATACAGTGAAACCAATTCAGGCAGGTTGCCTTATTTCCACAGAGTAGATTTTTCTATCAGTAAAAAAATAAGCTTCAACCCTAAAAATTCATTAACCATTGTTGCTTCAGCAACCAATATTTTAAACAGAGAGAACATCTTTTATTTCGATAGACTGAACTATAAACGCATCAATCAGCTCCCAATTATACCCACTTTGGGGATAAATTGGAACTTTTAACCCAATTCTCAGCGCATAGATTCGTTTATCACAACTATGCGCGTATTCGTTAATCAATTTAACTTACAAAACTGGGGGCATCCTGTTCTGTATTTCATTGGAAAGCTTATTGCATTCCTATTATTTATGCTGCTTTGTACAATGCCCTCAAAGGCTCAAAAAACAGCAATTTATGAAGATGAAGTTCGTTATTATAACAGAGGTTTAGAACTTTTTGACAAAGAAAAATATGCGGCAGCCTTTACGCATTTTAATTGGTATGTAGGCTTAGGTAAGTCTCCGCAATTGAAAATAAAATCGGAGTATTATGCTGCAACATGTGCCATGGAATTGTTTAGCCAAGATGCAGAACAATTACTCAAAAACATCATGGCTAAGTACCCTGAAAATAACTCGGCTAAATTAGCTGTGTTTCAGCTAGGGAAACTTCATTATCGTGCAAAAAATAACAAAGAAGCCGTTAAATGGCTTCAAAAAGTTGATCCGAGCTATTTATCTGAAATTGACAGAATTGAATTCTATTTTACTTCAGGTTATTGCCATTTTAAAGTAAATCAATTTGAAGCATCTAAAAAATCATTCATCGTCATCAAAGATACCAAAAGCAAGTTTTATGATGCCGCTAATTATTACTATGCATATGTATGTTACCAGTCAAAAGATTTTGAAGAAGCCCTGACTCATTTTAAGCGGGTTCAATCGCACAAAACATTTGGCCCACTTTCTACAGTTTACGTGGCACAAATTTATTTTTCTAGAAAACAATTCGAATCAGTTATCAATTATTGCGACACCATCACCAATAAAGAATTGGCCATAGATGTAGCCGGAATTTTAGGACAATCCTATTTTAACCTTCATCAATATGCTAAGGCAGTACCTTACCTGGAGATCTTTATGAAAGATGCCCCAGTCATGCCTAAAAATGAAGATTACTACCAATTAGGTATTTCCTATTACAAAACGGCACAATACGCCCAAGCAATAGATCAATTGTTAAAAATTGAACAAGCGTCCGATACGCTCAAACAAGCAGTTTGGTTTGCTTTGGCCGATTCATACATTAAGGTTCAGAAAAAAAACAATGCGTTATCGGCATTCAATAAAAGCTATGAAGCCAATGCTTATTCAGAACTTGGAGAACAATCATTGTTTAACAGTGCCCGAATAGCTGAAGAATTGAATTTTCAAGGACAAGCCATGCAAACTTATGCTCGTTTTCTAGACAGTTTTCCTGCTAGTAAATATGCAAATGAGGCGCGCACAAATCTTGGAAACCTACTGTTAAATGCCAGAAATTATAAAGAAGCCATTCGCATTTTAGAACATATCAACAACCCCGGTAAAGCCGAAAAAATCTTACTACAAAAAGTCTATTATTTTAGAGCTGAAGAGTTGTATTTAAACAACCAAATTGAAGAGGCTAAAACTTTATTTGAGAAAAATGTAAGTATCCGTTTAGACGCAAATACATTGGCACTTTCTACGTTTTGGCTAGCTGAAATTGCATACAAACAAAATCAATTTAAAGAGGCTATTTCCTTATATTTAACCGCACAAGAAATACCTGAATTTAAAACAAGTAAATATTATTCAGGTTCATTTTATGAGAAAGCTTATGCCCTATTAAAAACAGAAGATTATGAGTCTGCAGTAGCTAGTTTTAAACAATACGTTAAAATTAGTCAATTAGATAAAAATCCTGAAATTTACACTGATGCCGTTATTCGTATTGCCGATTGCTACTTTGTTTCAAAACAATACCAATTTGCCATAGATTACTACGACAAGGTCATTCAGAATAGTTTGAATGGTTCAGATTACGCATTATTCCAAAAAGCATTGATTTTGGGTGTAATGAACCGTTATGAAGAAAAAAGTGTTGTTTTAAAATCTTTGATTAAAACATACCCTAAATCGCCTTACATTGATGATGCGGTATTTGAAAGTGCCAATTTACATTTGCTCAACGAAAAATATGAACTGGCTGTTGCAGAGTTTAATGAACTCATTTCAAAATACCCAAGAAGTATTTATATCAGAAAAGCTAAGTTAAACAAAGCGCTTTCGTTGTTCAATCTTAAAAATGATGAAGAAGCATTAGCTGTTTTAAAACAACTCATCACCGATTTTCCAAATTCTGAAGAAGCAATACAGGGCTTGTTATTGGTTAAAAATATACTTGTCAATAAAGGAGAGGGTGAAGCCTACATTGAATTTGTAAACGTGCTACCTCACATGGTATTGGCTCCAAGCACACAAGATTCATTGTCATATGAAGCTGCTTTTAACTTATATAAAAACAATGAACTTCAAAAAGCTGCAAAATCATTGGGTAGTTACATTAACAAGTTTCCTGGAGGTTTCTTTATTCTCAAAGCAAATTATTTTAAAGCTGAAGCCGATTATACTTTAAAAAATTATGATGCCGCCTTGGTGCATTATGAATATGTTGCCAATGCACTCAGAAGTGATTTCACTGAAAGAGCAACCAGGCAGGCTGCTACACTCAACTATATGAAAAAGCAATACGACCAAGCCTATACATTTTATGCAGCATTGGAGCGAATTGCGTCAAATAAAGACAATACATTGGTTGCTTTGTTAGGTCAAATGCGAAGCAGTGTCAATCAAGGTAAACAAGATTCAGCTGCAAATGCTGCCTTTAAATACATCAATTCGGGAATGGGATTGAAAGATCCAATGGTAGAAGCTCACCTTCAAATTGGAAGGTATTACATGGCTCACAATAAATCTGATTCCGCACAACTGTCGTTTCAGTATATTTTAAAAGAAAGTAAACTCATTTTTGCCGCAGAGGCAAAGTACAATATGGCACTGATTCAATTCCAGAAAAAAGAGTACAAAGCTACGCAAAAACTCATTTTTGATTTGGCAGACCATTTCAGTGCATTTGAATTATGGGTTGCCAAAGCCTATCAGTTATTAGCAGAAACCTATGTGAAACAGAATGATTTTTTTCAGGCAAAAGCTACTTTACAGAGTTTAATAGACAATTATGAAGGCGAAGAAATTACCAATGCTTGTAAAGTGCGCATGTTAGAAATTATTGAAATAGAAAACCAACAAAAAAATACTCAAAAACAACAAGTGGAACAAAGAATCAATCAACATGAAAACAAATAATTATAGCTTATATAAAATGCTGTTTGGACTCTGTTTGCTTGGCTTACAAACCCAGTCTGTAGCGCAGATTAAAGACAGTATAATAGACAACAGCGTGGTTGATGTAGTTAAAACATTTAAACCAATTTTATCTGATGCCATTAAAATTCCAATTCAACCCAATCCAGATAAACCAGAAACCAAAAAACCAGTCTACATCTATGATTTAGATGTTCAAACAGTACAAATAGCACCCAATATTTATACCATTAAACCTTTGAGTTTAGGCACCTCGCTGCTACCCAAGTTAAAGAACAATTATTCAAAAATTGGGTTCGGTAATTACAACAGTCCTTTGGTAGAATTTTATTTAAACACTGTAAGAAATAAGCAAATGAGGGCTGGTATTTTTTACAAACATATTTCTGCAAATGGAAATGAAAATGAAAATGAAACCAATTTTAGTAACAATACCCTTCATGGTAATTTCAATTATTTTAAATCGAATCAACGATATACAGTTGACGCTTATTACCACAGAAATAGGGTACAATTGTATGGCAGACCTGATAGTTTTGAATTTAACGCTGACCAAGGAAAAATTGTTTACAATTTAATAGACGTTAAAGCTGGGGCAAGCAATACCCCAAAAGATAGTGCCAGTTTTTCACACCAAACACAAGTACATTATTACAGTTACAGCAATCAAGCCAAACAGCAAGAAAACAATTTGGGAATTTATACAACCTTAACAAAAAGCTTTGAGCAATTACCCGTAGCGCTTCAAGCAGGATTTAGAATGAACCAATATGATTCGGCTGGAACTGCATACAACAGACGTTTTTTTTATTTAAACCCTGAAATAAAATTAGAAGAAAATAACTACTATTTAAAGGCCGGATTCAACACTTTTTTTGAAACCGATAGTACCGATTCAAAAGGATATTTTTTTCCAAAAGCTGAAGCGGGTTTCCAAATTATACCCAAAATGTTTGAGGTTTTTGGAGGATTAACGGGCAATGTACAGGTGAATACCTTTAGAAGCATTACTACGGAAAATCCATTTATTCAGAACCCTATTCAAAGCAATACCGTTCATAAATTAGAACTTTATGGAGGCTTCAAAGGACAACTCAGTCCACAATGTGGTTTTCATATACAAAGTTCATCTAGCCAATTAGAAAACAACTTGTATTTTATATACAGAGCCCAAGATTCTTTAAAGCTTACAGACCCAAGTGCTGGTTCTCAAATAGCCGTTTATGATGGAACAAAGGGTACATTGACACAATTGCAAATTCATGTGTATTACCAAAAAGGTGAAAAATGGAGAATCAATATGAGTACCTTCATCAATAATTACAAAATGGACAAACTAACTGATGCATTTGGAAGAGCTGAATTTGAAAGCAAATTAAATATCTGGTACAATATTGCTGATAAAATTTACACCAAGTTTGACTTGTTTTATATTGGTGAAAGAGCCTTTGGTTCAAATACAATCAGCAATTTAACACCGGTTAAAAGAGGCCTAATGAATGCTTATACCGATGTCAACTTAGGATTTGAATACCGTTACAAAAAACACATTTCTACCTTTTTGCAACTCAACAATTTAACGAACAACAATTACCAACGCTGGGCAGCTTATACCAATTATAGGTTTAATTTAATGGCCGGATTTACATTTACTTTTTAATTGAAAAAACATGGGATCATTTAAAGTTACTGGTGGCAAACAACTCAAAGGGGAATTGATTCCTCAAGGAGCAAAAAATGAAGCTTTACAAATTATTTCAGCTGTATTGTTAACTGAAGAAGAAGTCATCATCAGCAACATTCCCAATATTAGGGATGTCATGAAATTGATAGAACTCTTGGGAGAAATGGGCGTTCAAGTATTACAACTAGACGACGCTACATTTTCATTCAGAGCCAAAGACATCAATTTAGAATACTTGATCAGTGATGCATTCAAACAAAAAGGAGCCAGTTTACGTGGTTCAATAATGATAATTGGCCCTTTATTGGCTCGATTTGGAAAGGCTTATATTCCTGAACCAGGAGGCGATAAAATTGGACGCAGACCCGTAGATACCCATTTGCGTGGATTTGAAAATTTAGGTGCCAAATTTGAACATTTATCTGGAGACCGTTTTTACAAAATAAACGCCAGTCATTTGCAAGGAACTTATATGGTTTTGGATGAGGCCTCTGTAACAGGTACTGCAAATATTGTAATGGCAGCAACACTTGCCAAAGGTAAAACGAGCATTTACAACGCAGCAAGCGAACCATATGTGCAGCAGTTATGCACCATGCTCAATGCAATGGGTGCCAAAATAACTGGAATAGGCTCTAATTTGTTACACATAGAGGGAGTCACTCAATTGGGAGGATGCAAACACCGAATGTTACCTGACATGATTGAAATTGGAAGTTTTATAGGGTTAGCAGCAACTACACAATCAGAAATTACCATTAAAAATTGTGCAATAGATCGCTTAGGGGTCA
>CANHRW010000038.1 GCA_947462865.1 Bacteroidota bacterium
ACCTATGCGCTTGATGAATGGATTTTTCAATTGGGTTTTGCAAAGGAGAAACTGTTGTCACATTTTAAAACCCCAAATTTAAAAGGGTATGGCATAGAAGAGTTGCCTTTGGCTATATTGTCGGCAGGTGTTTGTATGCATTATTTAGCCGAAACTCATCATGAACAAGTTGCACATATTCAGTCTATATCAAGAATCAATGAAGAAAAGTACGTTTGGTTAGACCGATTTACCATACGTAATTTAGAATTGCTGCACAGTTCATCGGATCAAGGTGTTTCATTGCTTCAAGTGATTGATAAAACAGTTACACCAATTGGAGCCAGAATGTTGAGGAAATGGTTGGTAATGCCATTAAAAGATTTGGAGGCCATACAATACCGCCTAGATTTTACTGCTGTTGCACTGCAATTACCTCTCATTAGAAAGCAAATTATAGATTCATTAAAAGAATTGGGCGACTTAGAAAGAATGGTTTCAAAACTAGCCATGCGCCGAATTGGTCCCAAAGAGTTGCAACAACTCAACCGATCTATCAAGTTAATAGCTCCCATTTTAGATTGCTTGAATGCCTCAGAAAATGAGCGCTTCAAGCAAGTCGCTTCACAACTTAAAAATTGTTCCGAATCAATTGCCATTATAGATAAGTATTTACAAATTGATCCGCCATTGTTGTTAAATAAAGGGAATGTTATCAATGATGGGGTAAATAGTCAGCTCGATGAACTAAGAAAAATTGCTTTTGGAGGCAAAGATTATTTATTGCAATTACAACAGAAAGAACAACAAGCAACAGGAATTCCCAGCTTGAAGATTTCTTTCAACAATGTATTTGGTTACTACTTAGAAGTGACCAATGTGCACAAAGACAAAGTGCCTGTAAATTGGATGCGAAAACAAACACTTACCAATGCCGAGCGATATATTACTGAAGAACTCAAACAATACGAAGAACAAATTTTAGGAGCTGAAGATAAAATTGCAGGCATTGAAGAAAAATTGTACAACGAATTGTTGCACCTATTACAAGATGCAGTTCCTGTAATTCAACACAATGCATTGGTTCTTGCTCAAATTGATTGTCTTTTTGCATTTGCAGAATTGGCAATTGCAAACAAATACAATCAACCCCTCATTCATGAAGGTACTGTGCTCGAATTAAAATCAGCCAGACATCCAGTTATTGAACAGCAACTGCCTAAAGGAGAAAAATACATTGCCAATGATTTGTTATTGGATCAAGAACTTCAACAAATTATGGTGCTCACAGGGCCAAATATGTCGGGTAAATCAGCCATTTTAAGACAAACTGCATTGTGTGTGTTAATGGCTCAAATAGGTTGTTTTGTGCCTGCTGAATCTGCTCAAATTCCATTGGTAGATAAAATTTTTACCAGAGTTGGAGCCAATGATAATTTAGCAGCAGGAGAAAGTACTTTTATGGTTGAAATGCTTGAAACTGCTAGTATTTTAAATAATTTAAGCCCTAAAAGTTTGATATTATTAGATGAATTAGGACGCGGTACTTCAACATATGATGGTATATCTTTGGCTTGGGCTATTACGGAATATTTAAACAAGCATCCTTACAAGCCTAAAACATTGTTTGCAACACATTATCACGAGCTCAATGAATTAGCGTCGAATCAAAATGGCATTTGTAATTATCATGTCAGTGTGAAAGAACAAGACAATAAAGTGATATTTTTAAGAAAGCTTACCAAAGGGGGCAGCGAGCATAGCTTTGGAATACATGTTGCTAAAATGGCTGGTGTTCCTCAATTGATTTTAAAAAGGGCAGATGAACTTTTAAAAGAATTAGAAAAAAATAGGGGACAAAAACAAGGACACAGTCTGTTAAAAAAGAAAGACCCTACTATGCAATTGAATATGTTTCAAATTAACGACCCCGTATTGAATGCCATTCGTTTACAATTAGAAGAATTGGACTTGAATCAGCTGTCTCCAATAGAAGCATTACTGAAGTTAAATGAAATCAAACAACTTTTAAATTAATCATATGAAAGTAAGCATACAATTGAAAAGTATCATAGCTGTTTTATTGTTTTTTTACATGAGTGAATTTGCATTCGCTCAAACTAAATTTCCGGTTTCATTGCCATTTCAAAAGGTAAATAACTATTTTGTTTTGCATTCCATTCCTTCTGGTAAAACTAAATTATTAAAGATTACTTCACAAAAAGAGTTTGATGCCTATTTTGGAATGGCAACAACTATGGGTGAAGAAGGCAAACCTACTTCAATTGATTTCAATACGCATTTTGTATTGGCTATTATTTATAGCTATACCAATCAATTGGTTGATTTGGTTCCTGTAAATGTCAATCAAACAGCCAAAAAGAAAGCCCAATTTCAATACCGATTTAAATCGAATGGAACCCAGACAGCTATTCTAAGACCAACCGTCATGATTATGCTAAAAAAGGATTACAAAAAAATTGATTTTGAATTGCAACAAGTAAAATAAGCACCCACTATTGTGTTAATCCGATAGGGTGTTTTTAACTTCATTTTTAGCTGATAACTGTATGAAGTAATAGATAAATCCGCTCAAAATTGCTGCAAAAAAGCACCATGTACTCGGCAAGGCATGCTCGAAAAATACAAATGCCAATACCAAACTTATTAAATTAGCTGTAGCAAACACATACATTTTTTTACTGCTACTCAAAAACAAAGGAACCAAAGTACATACTCCATATATTATCTCTTGAACGATGGTTAACTTTTCGTTTTGAATTGGAATGGCCAGTTTGTAATCAATATGGAAACTAGAAATGTACGCCAATGGCTCATTGTTTAATAGATGAAAAATTGATATGAGTGCTGTTGAAATACCTAAAATCAATGTGATTAAAATGGCAATTTTTTTCCATTTGACAGTTTCAATTTGATACATACTCAATGGAATGAGAATAGGCCAAATAGACCATGCAAAAAGTAAAAATACTTTGGTAAAATAGGGGAGCAAATAAGCCTGTTCAGAATTGTTTAAGCCGTTCCAGATGAAACCTTCAGCAGCTTGCTGTATGGCAAAAAGAACAGGTACAGTTCCAAAATAACGGTACTGATTATTCCAAGAAGATTTTACTGTAAAAACGGATATTGTGCCTATTACAGCAGCTGCTGTAAAACTTGCACTTGCAGAAAAACACATATTTAGCGTGATTGAATCATGTTAATCGAACAACTGACTTTTACCAACCTCAACGCCTTGTACATTCAATATTTGGTGAGTAGTACTTGAATTCCCAATGACATTGATAAAAGCTACAACTTTTAAATGGGATGTTTTATATGCTCCAATGTCAATCTTATCATAAATCTTTAAAGCATAACTGCCGGAATTCAGTTGAATACTATCTCCCAAGGGTCTACTAATTACTTTTCTCAAAACATGTTGGTGGAAATAAGGATTGCTAGGTGCACCAATTTGATTTTGAGCTTGAACACTGTCTTCCAATAAATATACCGTTAAACGGGTGTCTCTTGAATCAGTTGTTTTGAATCCGGTGTGAATTTTTAAAGTCAATTGGTTATCTGCAACACTTGTTTCTATAGCTAATCCAATTTTAGCCGTTTGTAGTTGACTGGCATCCATTAATCGAACTGCGTTGGTTTCCCAATTTGCTCGGCTGTAAACAACCATTCCATCTTGGCCATTGTTAGTGGCCAAAGCCGGAACCCTATTTATTGCCGCCCTCGGATAACCAGCTATGCCACCCAAATGTGCTTTCAGTTGATTGAGTTGATCTATTTCAAGCCAATCTCCTTGATGAACGGCAGCTGCTACTATTTTATTTGGGTACTTACTGATTGTTTCATGCATCATTTTGGCACCATCAGGGCAATTGACACACCATTCACCTGTAAATTCTTCTAATAACACTTTTTGCGTAAAACCTTCTGGAATAGATGGCGTATTGTTTTCAACGATAACTGTTTTACTGGTTTCTTTCTTACAAGCAAGAAAGAAACTTGAAATACATAAAACATAGAGCGATATTTTTTTCATAGTTGTTCAATATAACCCCAAATTCAACGAATACCTAATTTCAATATTCAGCTCCTGTAACGGCAAAAAAAAGACCAACAGAATTGTCGGTCTTTTTTAGTGTTTGATAAATAACCCTTAAAATCTAAACAGTGGCGTTTGTTGCCAAGGAATCATATACAATACCAACAACAATGCAATGCCATTTAATAGCAAAGTTCTTTTGTGTTTGTCTTCATCGGCATAAGCTTTTTTAACTCGGATTCTGGCAACCTGAATCAACACCACAGCCAATATCATTGCAATCGGATGCTCAACCAATTGTGCTCTCTTTACTTTATCTTTCATGGTGGCAGCCATGTCTTGCATTAATTCGGCAATAACAGGACTGGTAATTAGCAAAATAATTCCAATTAACAATTGGGTATGGGCCAATGCCACTAAGATGCCACCTATTTTTTTATCAGTTGGTGAATAGGGTGTGTTTTTTTGTGAACCCATGAACGATTTGAACACAACAGTTAATAAGGTTCCTAAAAATAGCCACCTCAATAAATTGTGCAAAGCAAGTAATGTGATGTACATAGTTTTTTTATTTCAAAGCTACAATTCTACTAACTTCAAAAAACAGATAGTTATGCACTAAGTTATGTTTGATGTATTTTGGTTTAGATTTCCTCTGTTGAGAAGCCTGTTTGCATTGGTTTTAGGCATTTATGTTCAGTCAATATTTTTGATTTCAGGTCTATTTATTGCTGTTATGGGAGTCCTTAATATTGCTTTGATAGTGTTGCTCCATTTTAAAAAAAATGGATTGAACCAATCAGTTTATAAGGGATTTGTATTGAATGTGTTTGTCTTGATAGTTGGCATGGGAATTTTACAATTAGAACATAACCAATCTCAACAATTTTATACTTTAGTGAATGATAAAAAGCCAGCTTATATTCAAGTTGAAAACAAAACAATGGCTTCAAATGGTAATTTTCAATACAGTGTAGGTCTTTTTTTGCAAATTAAGGTAGACCAGAAATTTCAAAGAATAGGGAGTCTATTGCTCAAAAAAATTGATTGTCCAGATACTTGTTTGACAATTGGATCTTGCATAGCATTTGACATGAAAAAAGTTTCATTTTTTCAAAATACAGGCAATCCCCATGAATTTAATTTTGCTAATTATTACCTGAAAAAAGGTATTTATGGACAAATCTATCACCTACAAAAGCCTACTATTCTTTATAAAGCACCATATGTTTCTTTTAAAAACTGTATTGTCAATGCACAAATTTATTTAAGAAGATTGATCCAATTAAAAATGCCAGCAGTTTCTGTAAGCGGGGTTTTATTGGCTTTAATTGATGGAGATGATTCATTGATTCCGAAGCAACTTCTGAATGCCTATGCCTCAACTGGCACCTTACATGTTTTGGCTGTCAGTGGTATGCATGTTGGATTGATATATGCTTTAATAGGTTTTGCTTTGTTTTGGATGAAATTACCTGCTTTCAAAATACCCAAATTATTATTGCAACTTACTTTGGTATGGTTATATGCCATTTTATGTGGTTTTTCGCCTTCAATTATTAGGGCTGCAATCATGATAAGTTTACATGCTTTTGCAGCTTGTACAGATAGACCTCAGCAACAAATCAATGTGTTGTTTTCAAGTGCATTTCTAATGTTGTTTTTAAACCCCAATTTACTGTTCGATGCTGGTTTTCAACTTAGTTTTTGTGCTGTTTTGGGATTATTAACTTTATACCAGCCAATTTATAGAATTTGTTCTATAGACAATAAATGGGTTATACCTGTTTGGAAATTAAGCGCAGCCTCAATAGCAGCTCAATTGGCTACATTGCCATTAGCAGTATATCATTTTCATCAGTTCCCAATGCTTTTTTTACCTGCTAATTTATTGGTTGTTCCTGTTTGTACGCTTTGTATATATTGGGGATTGTTATTGGTTTCAATACCTAATTTACCTGATGCAATTTGGAATGCTTTGGCATCAACAATTGAGTTGATCAATCAATTTACCCTTCATTTGGCTGCATTTAGATGGGTAAAAATTGACTACTTGTATTTGAGTGAATCTGGTGCTATTATTTTTGCAATGGCAATTGTGGGCATAGTTATATCTATTAAAAACAAATCGGGCTTGTTTTTGCAATTAGCAATTTGTTGTTTTTTGCTTATACAAATTCAACTATTCGTTAAAAAGTATGCAATTTATACACATCCATTTATTAGGGTTTATGCTTACAACAATCATCCTTGCTTAGCCATAGTGGCTGGAATGCAGTCAGTAATAGTAACCGATTCTGTTTGCAGTATAGAAAAACCATTTACGATGGGCTTAAAATTAGATGGCATTTATACTTGTAACATTGTTAAAATCAAACAAAATTCGCCAAGCATTCATATCAAAAATTACTCTTTTAATTATGAATTCAAGCTCAATCGGTGGTTACTGCAAATCAATGAACCCAAAGGCATAGAGCTTACAAATCTTCATCAAAAGAAAAGCCTCGGTCATTGGTTGCTCTCTAGAAATACTCCTTTTGAACTTTTTTTGTATTAAATTATGCCCATGATTGAAGTTGAATGCAAAGATAGAATTGCGTGGATTTACCTAAATAGACCCGAAAAACGAAATGCCTTGTGCCAAGAATTGGTCTTGTTACTAAACAATGAAATTAAAAAACAATTGTCTGATAATGACTGTAGACTTATTGTAATAGGGGCTAGGGGATCAAGTTTTTGTTCAGGTGCCGATTTAGAAAGTATCTTGCAATTACAAACGAATTCCTATGAAGAGAACCTGGCAGATTCTCAATTATTAAGAAGCCTGTTTCAATTGATATTTGAGTCTTCTAAACCAATTGTTTCTATGGTTCAAGGTGCTGCTTTTGCTGGTGGTTGTGGTTTGGCAACGATAACTGATTTTTGTTTTGCAAGTACCGAAGCCAAATTTGCATATACTGAAGTAAAAATTGGTTTCATTCCTGCTTTGGTGATGGTATTTTTAAAATACAAAATTTCAGGTCAACACCTAAGAAATTTATTGTTTACAGGAAATGTTATCTCAGCTAAAGAAGCACATGAAATTGGGCTCATTTCTCATCTTGTTCATGAACATCACAACATAGAAAGTCAAGTAGCAGAATTTGCGCATCAGTTAATTAATCAAACCTCAGGAAATAGTTTTGCACTCACTAAACAATTGATGCTAGCAGCTAATGAAATGAATTTAAATGATGCCCTTGATTTAGCAGCTAAATCAAACGCTCATGCCAGGTCTACTGATGATTGCAAAAAAGGAATTCATGCATTTATACATAAATTAAAAGTACAATGGTAAAGTGTTTTATAATGTTCTTTTTGTCTCTTTATTTTAATCTAGCATTTGCTCAAAATAGATTAAATGAAGGTAAAATTCTTTTTGATATTCATTATGAGGATGTGCCTATTCAATACCAATCAAAAGTTGAGCAATTGGCCAAAGATGCTGTGATTTATTTCAAGGGTAACAAAAGCAGAACTGAAATGGGAATTGGTATTTTTGGAAAGAACACAACCATAGTTGACAAAGATTCAAATACAGTTTATGTGTTATTAACTGTTTTTGGCAACCGTTTTGCACTCAAGAAAACCACTCAAGAATTGACTCAACTTAAAAATCCCAATCAAACGATATTGAATCCTATCATGCTGCCTGATGAGAGACTAATTGCTGGGTTTAAATGCAAGCACTTGGTTTTAAAAACAGTTATACTTTCGGATACTTTAGAAAGTCATTGTTGGTATTCGCCAGAGATTGCACCCATAAATTTTAACAACGACCCTAGTTTTGAAAAGATTGAAGGAATGGTGTTGGAGTTTTATGTGCAAGCAGATCAGATGAAAATACATCTAAAAGCCAAAGAGGTGTTATCGGTTCCTATAGAGCATACTCAATTCAAAGTGCCCTTAAACTACCAAATGGTAGATGAAGCAGAATTGAATAAGCGCATGGAAGCAATCATGAATAAAAGCCGAGATTAGTTAGGTATTTTATTAAGTAGATGTATGAAAGAATCAAAATTTTGAATCAAATGAACTTTTTCTGTATGGGTAATATTGGCCATTAAAAATTGAGAACCAGTAAGTAGTAATGTACTTTTTGGCCAATTGGTTCTTAAAAATTCAACAAATTCTATTTTGTCTATATGTGGTTGTGCACAAGTCATTAAGGTAAGAATATAATCAGGATTTTCATGTTTAAAAGCATCTTTTAAGTCATTTAATGGAACTTCTTGCCCTAAATAGAGTACGTCATGCCCCCTAGATCTGATTAAATAATTGGCAAATAATAGTCCTATGCTGTGCTTTTCATTTTCGGGTAGGAATAACATAAATCTTTTACTAGATGCATGGATACGTCCAACCTGGCCATCAATTGCCACATACAATTTTTGCTTAATGATATTTGTTACAAAATGCTCGTGTGATGGCTGAATAGAGCCAATTTGCCATAAAATGCCAATTTCATTTAAAAATGGAAAAACAATCTGTAGCAAAGTATACTCTATTCCAAACTGTATGAAACAAGCACTCAATTGTTGATTGAAGACTATTTCATTGAACTCAAGCATTGCGGTAATTAAAGCATTAATTTGTACCTGATGCACATGATTGCTTGAACTGAGTTTTAATACCTCTTGGGTTATTGCTTCTAGACTCATTTTAGCTATTTCGCTAATTTTGAATCCGTGGGTGTTTAGCAGGCTAATGCTCAATAATTTTTTTAGATCACTGTCATCGTAGTATCTGATATTGGTGTCTGTTCTTTTGGGTAAAACAATGCCATAGCGCTGCTCCCACATGCGCAATGTATGTCCTTTAATGCCTGTAACTGCCTCAATGTCTTTTATAGAAAAGGATCCCAATGGTTTTAGATTTTTATTTTCTATGGTTTTAAACATTCAAACGCTTTTATTGTTTTAAATCAATGGAAACAAAGATATTGATTACAGGAGCAGGTGGTTTTATCGCAAGGAAATTAGTAAAATATTTCAATTCAATTGGCATTCAATCTCATTTATTATCAAGAACCAAACAACAAAATATACCAGGTGTTTATTATTGGAATCCAACAAATCAAGAAATAGATATCAATTGTCTTGATGGTGTATCTACCATCATACATTTGGCAGGTGCTGGAATAGCCGATCACAGATGGACCACTGCTTACAAAGCCACCATTTTAGAAAGTAGAATCCGTTCTACTCAATTGCTTTTGAATACTTTAAAAAATACAAATCACCAAGTAAAACACTTTATTAGTACGTCAGCAATTGGTTATTATGAAAGCAGTTTCACCCTCAATCAGACAGAGGAAAACCACCCAGGAAACTCTTTTTTAGCAAGGGTTTGTCAAGAATGGGAGCAACAAGCTAATGCATTCAACTCAATAGGCATTAAAGTTTCAATAATAAGGGTAGGATTGGTGCTTTCAAGAGAAGCTGGAATGCTAAAGTCAATTGAACTTCCTGCAAAATTTGGTTTTGCTGCCCCATTTGGTAATGGAAAGCAAATGCAATCATGGATACATTTTGATGACTTAATTGGCATTTATGGGCACGTCTTTCAAAACAGACTATCAGGTGTTTTTAATGCAGTTGCTCCATATCCTGTTAGTAACAATCAAATGCTTCAATCAGTAAGTCAAATTTTACACAAACCTTATTGGTTGCCTGGAATACCTAAGTGGTTCATGAAATTACTTTTGGGAGATATTGTTGATTTATTGTACGCAAACCAGCATGTAAGTTGTGAAAAAATTCTACAAAGTGGTTATGTATTTAAACACCAACAACTAAAGGGTGCTTTAGAAGATTTATATACCCTTTCTTAAATTGGATAACCATAATGTTGTTTTTTCTTACCCATTTAATAGCCTTTTTTGTAACAACAGATACATTTACTTAAAACCTCTTTTTATCAAGTAGAATAACAAGCAATCAGATAAGGATTATTAAAATGTTAATTATTGCGTATGGCTTTGTTAATAAGCCAGTTTAGGGTTTACCTTAAATATTAAAATCAAATTTTGCGATACAAATTCATACAGATATTTTGGGCTAAATTTAAATATCTACCTATGATTAAATTAGCTGTAATTGAAGACAATGATGTGTGGAAATACATCATTCAAGATCGAATCGAGAAAAAGGGCAATTTTAAAATCATTGCCAATTGTTCCTTAGGAGAAGATTTTTTCCTCAGATTTAAAAATACCGATGAAATTGACTTGGTAATACTGGATTTAGACCTACCAGCAGAAAATGGATTTGAAATTGCCGATCAATTAAAGAACAAATTCCCTTATTTACCTTTTGTTGTTTTTACTTCTTATTCTAAACACAGTGTGCAAGCCGCTTATTATAGTTTGGGTGCAAAAGCAGTCATTTCTAAATCTCTAATTAATAATTTAGAGACAGAAGTAATGAATGCACTAGGAAAAGGCACAGATGATGCCTACGATTATAGGCAACTAAATAGAGATGAATTGAAATTGTTATTGTACATCTGTGAAGGGAAAACAAATAAAGAAATTGCTGATTTATTGTTCAAAGAAGAAGCTACCATAGAATACCGATGCCGCATGTTGGCTACCAAACTTAAAATTAAAAACAGAAAAAATAATTTTGTAGCATTTGCTATTAAATATGGATTTTGGTATCCAGGTTTGCAATTGAATTAAAACTAAATATCCTATCAAATTGTTAAAATAATATGAAACAATCAATCAATGTATTTTGGTATAGAAGAGATTTAAGAATTAACGACAATACTGGTTTATACCACGCACTCAATAGTGGACGTCCTGTTTTGCCTGTTTTTATTTTTGATACGGATATACTGGATCAATTGGCCGACAAGTCAGATGCGAGGGTACATTTTATCCATCAGACACTTGCTGATTTGAAAAAACTTTTTCATCGTGTTGGGTCCGATTTATTGGTTAGGGTAGGATCACCATTAAAAGTTTGGAATGATTTGATACAAGAATATCAGGTGCATACGTTGTTTTATAACCACGATTATGAACCTTCTGCCATTCACAGAGACGAATGCATTAATCAATTGATGCAAGCAAATGGAATTAGCGTTCAAACCTACAAAGATCAATGCATATTCGAGAAAAATGATATTGTTAAAGACGACGGCAAGCCCTATACTGTTTTTACTCCATATGCAAAAAAATGGAAACTCAAATTGAGTCTAAATCCTATTCAACATTACCCTTCTGAAGATTGCATGTTTAATTGCATTAAGGTAAATGAACAATTTCAAGAAATAACACTTGCTACTATTGGATTTCAGCCCTCTTTCTTGTTGTTTCCCTCCACTACAGTAGCTTCCAAAATAATCTCGGAATACCATAAAAACAGAGATTATCCATCAATGAATGGTACATCAAAGTTAGGAATACATTTTAGATTTGGAACTCTCAGTATTCGAGAAAAGGTTACTAAAGCCATTGGATTAAACGAAACCTATTTAAACGAATTAGTTTGGCGAGAATTTTACATGCAAATACTGTGGCATTTTCCACATGTTGTAAATGGTGCCTTTAAACCTCAATACAATCGCATCGAATGGAGAAACAATGAAGTAGAATTTAATTTATGGAAAGAAGGTCAAACCGGCTACCCAATTGTAGATGCTGGGATGAGGGAATTGTTGCATACAGGATTCATGCACAATCGGGTACGTATGATAGTTGCAAGTTTTTTAACCAAACATTTACTCATAGACTGGCGTTGGGGAGAGGCTTGGTTTGCACAAAAGTTGTTGGATTTTGAACTGAGTTCCAATAACGGAGGTTGGCAATGGGCATCTGGTTCCGGAACAGATGCTGCCCCTTATTTCAGGGTATTTAATCCTAGTTTGCAAACAGAAAAGTTTGATTCAAACTTTCATTATGTTCAAAAATGGGTTCCTGAATTCAATACCTCCAGTTATTCAAAGCCCATTGTGGAACACGCGTATGCCAGAAAACGATGTTTAGAGGTTTATCAATCTGCATTAAAATAAAAATATGTCATAATTGCTTTTTTAAAAATTATGTTTACTATTGTAAACACAAAACAATTCGTTGGAGTAGTTCAAATCATCAAATTTTGAAATTCAACTCCGGTCTAAGCTTCATTTTTATTGCATTTTATTGGTACAAATAAAATAGTAACCATTAAAGGTGAATGATTTTAGAAATCCGAATTGCTTCAAACTAATCTGTACATTTAATTTTCATAGACTTGGAAGAAGAAAAAGATGAGTCCGCCAAAAAGAGAAGAGGACGCCCTAAAGTTGCTAAAGCAACTAAAATCGAATCAGAAAATTTAAAGGCTGAAAACCCAGTTGTTTCCGAAGAACCTTCAGTTGTACCCCCGACTACTGTTCCAGAGCCCAAGATAGATGTTCCCCCTGTAAATACAGCTACACCAGCTCCAGAGAAAACTGAACAAACTGAGCCTCTACAAGGCCACCAACAACCCAGAAGAGACCGATGGAAAAATGATAGGCCTGAAAGAAATCATGCCAATCATAACAACAATCACAACGATAGAAACGAGCAAAGGCAAAATCAACCAGAGCGAATTCAATACACAGAATTAGACAGTATTGTTAGCAGCGAAGGAGTATTAGAAATGATACAAGATGGCTATGGATTTTTAAGGTCTTC
>CANHRW010000039.1 GCA_947462865.1 Bacteroidota bacterium
AAAACTGTAAAGCTCAACAAGGCCGAACCACCATAGCTAAAAAAAGGCAATGGAATACCAATTACAGGCATTAATCCGAGGGTCATTCCTACATTGATGAGGAAGTGAAAAAACAAAATACTGACCACACTATACCCATAAATTCTGTTAAATTTTTGGCGTTGCCTTTCTGCCATCATCAATAATCTAAACAAGAGATACACGTATAAACCTATAAAAATAACAGAACCAACGAATCCATATTCTTCGCCTATGGTACAAAAAATAAAATCGGTGCTTTGTTCAGGTACAAACCTGAATTTATTTTGAGTGCCTTGTAAAAACCCTTTGCCCCAAAATCCACCTGAACCAATGGCAATTTTTGATTGTTGTACATTGTAACCTGCACCTTTTATATCTACTTCTTTACCCAACAACACATTGATACGTGTTCTTTGGTGCGCTTGTAATACATTCTGAAAAACATAATCAATACTGTTTACCAAAACACCTGCAAAAAGTAACATACCCATGGTAATTAAAACCAAAGACTTGGTTCGTCTAACCATTAATAAGAAAAGCAAAGCCACAATAGCCAATCCAATCATGATAAAAGTGGCAGGAACCAACAAGGCCAATATTGCCAATATGCCTAAAACCAAACCAGCCAATAAAATCCAACCAGGTAATCCTTCACGGTACAATACAAAAATGAAAGAGAAAAAAACCAAGGTGGAACCCGTTTCGTTTTGCAATAAAATTATGACCATTGGCGCTAAAATAATAGCAGCTGAAATGTATTGGTCTCTTCTCTTTTTTTCGAAATTTTTATTGTATCCACTAAGATATTTAGCCAAAGCCAGCGCAGTACCAAACTTAGCAAACTCTGCCGGCTGCATTCTAAACCCACCAATTTCTATCCACGATGATGAACCTTTTACAGTGGTACCAATTGCCAGTACCAAAACCAATAAAAAAATGGTGATAGCATAGATAGGATAAGCAAATGCATAAAAGAATTTTTCGTCAATTAAAAGAATAAGCAAGCCAATAAAAACAGAAATGAATATCCAAATCAATTGCTTGCCGTAATTCATTGAAGTATCCCAAATCATGGGTTTGCTTTCTACATAAACTGAAGCATATACACTTAACAAACCTATTGTTATGAATATGAAATAAAGCAGTAAAGTAATCCAGTCGATACTACTGGGCTTGGGTTGCAGTGGTGTCATTTCTGTGGTTTAAATTGCCTTTAATCATTCTTTCTTTCAAATCTTTACGGGTATCGTGTTTACCTGTTAGGTATTGCTCAATCATGAGCGATGCAATTGGAGCAGCCCAAGTTGCACCAAAACCAGCATTTTCAATTACCACTGCAATGGCAATTTTAGGATTCTCAACGGGTGCAAAAGCAAAAAAGATACTGTGGTCTTTGCCATGCGGATTTTGTGCCGTACCTGTTTTACCTGCAATATTGATTCCAGGTATTCTAGCTATATATGCTGTACCTCGTTCAACCACATCTTGCATGCCTTCTATCACCACCGGAAAATAACCTGTATCAATGGTGGTCCAATGTTTGTTTTGGTATAGTGTATCGGGATTGCGCTTGCCTTCAATTCTTCTTACAATATGCGGTACAATGTAATAGCCTCTATTGGCAACTGTAGCCGTTGCATTGGCCATTTGTAATGGAGTAATACCCAATTCTCCCTGACCAATTCCCAAAGAAATGGTAGTAGTTGCTTGCCACCTAAAACGGCCATAAATTTTATCGTAGAAAGTTGCCTTGGGTAAAAAACCTGAACCTTCACCATATAAATCTACACCTAATTTACTTCCTAAACCAAAACTGGCAATGTGCTTGTAGAAAACATTGTAGGCATCTTCGGCATGTTTGTAGCTCGGATTGTTTACAATACTTCTATAAACCTGACAAAAATATGCATTGCAACTGACAGCAATTGCAGGCCTGAGTGGCAAGGGTGAGCCATGCGGATGACAACCTACAAACATATACCCATGGTGACAACCATAAGCAGTGTTGGGAGTAAGCACATGCTCTTGTTGACCTGTCAAGGCCATTAAAATTTTAAAAATAGACCCTGGAGGATAAGGAGCTGCAAGGGTTCTATTGAACAATGGTTTCATTGGGTCGCGCAACAATTCCATGTATTTTTTACCTCGGTCTCTTCCAATTAACAAGTTGGGATTGTATGAAGGACTACTTACCAAGGCTAAAATTTCGCCTGTCTTGGGCTCCAATGCCACCACACTTCCAGTTTTATTGGTGAGCAATTCTTCACCCAATTGTTGCAAACGGTAATCAATACATAAATTGATATTTTTACCCGCAACAGCAGGCGTATCAAACTCGCCATTTTTATAGCGTCCCTGCGAACGACTTTTGCTATCTACCAACACATAACGTGTACCTTTCTTACCCCCTAATTCTTTTTCATAAGTTCTTTCAACTCCACTGATACCAATAAAATCGCCCATGCGGTAATAGCCATCACTTTTTTCAATGTCTTTGTCAGTTACCTCTCCAATATAACCCATTACATGGGCGGCATTGTTGTGTTTGTATTTTCTGTCAGTTCTTACTTCTACAAAAAAACCATGAAAATCGAATAACCTTTCTTGGAAAGCAGCATAGGTAGGAATGGTAATTTGCCTTTCAAACACACATGGTTTCCAGGGCGCATACCCTTTTTGATGTTTGAGCCTTTCAAATTTTTTAATAAAATCTTCTTTGGTAATATTGAGCACTTTGCAAAATGCCAAAGTATCTAAATCCTTTACCTGTTCGGGCATTACTGAAAGGTCATAAATGGCATCGTTGTATACCAATAATTCTCCATTACGGTCATAAATTAACCCTCTAGCAGGATATATGGTTTGCTCTTGCAACACATTGTTTTGTGCACTTAAAAAATAGCTATCGTCTATAATTTGTAAATAAAACAGCCTACATATATAAATGAAAGCAACAACAATAAATATAATGAGCAGCGTGTGTTGTTTAAATGTTTTATCCATTTGTTTTATTGGCTACCCTGTAGAATAAAATTTGTCCAAGACCAATGAGCAGCACGCTAAAAATAGTGCTTAAGAATACCCTGAAAAATGTTCTGAAAAATTCACTGAAACCATACACTTCAAAATAGAACAACAACAAGTGGTGAAAAAATAGCAGTACAAAAGCATAAAATAAGAACCATGCCGGACCTTTTTTAGACAATGTAGGGCTGATTCTACTTTCAAAATCTTCTTTTGTAGCAGCAAATCTTAAAAAATAAATTCTAAGGTAGCCCATAAAGGTTGTTGCCGCCATGTGCAAGCCTGGAGTGCTACTAAATGTATCCATTGCCATGCCAATGACAAACGAAATACATACCACATGCCAAGGTTTTGTATTGACTGGCAATGTCAAAATAAACAATGGATAAATATATGGGTTGATATACGTATTCAATTCAATGTTATTGACTACCAATAACTGAATAAGCAGCAAGAGCACAAAGCGCAATAAATATGTCAATAAATCAATGATCACCTTTTAAATTGTTTTCAAGATTTTTTTGTTCGTCTTTTAAAATATTTCTAATTACATAAACTGTTTTCAAGGTATTGAAATCAGTAAACAATGCTACATCAAGTGCGTAAAAATTGTCTTCAGCCTCTAAAGTTTTTTCTTTGATGGTACCTATAGGAATGCCAACAGGAAACAAGGTAGAGTAATTATTGGTAACAATTTCATCGCCTATTTCAACCGGAACATGTTTGTTTACATGCAACAATGAAGAAACTCTTGGATTGTCTCCATTCCATTCCAATGAACCAAATGCCCCATTCTTTTTAACCATTGCTGATATTTTGGTATTTGAATTCAAGGCCGATCGGATGGTTGCATAATGGTCTGAAACGCTGGTAACAATACCAACCACACCATTGCTACCAATAACACCCATATCGGTTTCAATGCCATGTAAACGGCCTTTGTCAATGGTAATGTAATTGTTACGCTTGTTGATTGAATTGTTTACGATATTGGCTGAAATATACTGGTATTGTTGTTTGTAAACGGTATCAACTATTGAACTCAGGGTAAAACCATTTTGGTAATACGCATTCAATTGCTGTGCCCTTAGCCTTGCATTTTCATACATTAAACTATCGTTGATGCGTCTTAGGCTTAAATAATTAGAAGCGCTGTTTACACTTTCATAAAACTTAGAAGCCATTCCTCCAGTGTAATTTAAAAAACTGGCTCTTTGGTAATTGTTGTAGCGATACAAAATCACCAACGACATCACCTCTAGAAAAAAGAAGAGAATAAAGGTATAGTACTTGTAAAGAAAAAATATCAGGTTCCTCATGCTCGCTATGGGAGAATCAAGGCATCAAGAATTTATAATTTTTAAGATTCTTTAAAGCCATTCCTGTGCCTCTTACTACTGCTCTAAGCGGATCATCTGCAACATGCACAGGCAATTTGGTTTTAATTGCAATGCGCTTGTCTAATCCTCTTAACAAGGCTCCTCCACCAGTTAAGTACAAACCAGTAGAGTAAATATCAGCAGAAAGTTCTGGAGGTGTTAATTCCAAGGCTCTCAAAATGGCTTCTTCAATTTTGGAAATTGATTTGTCTAATGCTGATGCAATTTCGCTGTAGGTAACAATAATTTGTTTAGGCACACCCGTCATTAAATCTCTTCCACTTACTGCAAAATCAGGTGGCGGATTGTCTAATTCAGGCAATGCAGAACCTACTTCAATTTTAATTCTTTCTGCAGTTCTTTCACCAACTAACAAGTTGTGCTGTCTGCGCATAAAATCTAAAATGTCTTCTGTAAATTCATCTCCAGCTACACGAATAGATTGGTCGCACACAATACCTGCCAATGCAATCACAGCAATTTCTGTAGTACCACCACCAATATCAATGATCATGTTGCCCATAGGCTCATCTACATCTATACCAATACCAATTGCTGCTGCCATTGGCTCATGAATTAAGTAAACTTCTTTTGCACCAGCACGCTCAGCAGAATCTTTAACCGCTCTTTTTTCAACTTCTGTAATTCCTGATGGAATACAAATCACAATGCGTTGTTGAGGTTTGATAAATTTATTGGTTTGAGGAATCATTTTAATCATTCCTCTGATCATGTGTTCTGCTGCTTGGAAATCGGCAATTACTCCATCTTTTAATGGACGAATGGTTTTGATATCCTCGTGTACTTTACCTTGCATTTGTCTGGCTTGGCTTCCTACAGCAATGACATTGCCATCTCTTCTGTTGACAGCAATAATAGATGGTTCGTCTACTACTACTTGATCGCGGTGTATAATCAATGTATTGGCAGTGCCAAGGTCGATTGCTAAATCTTGTGTTAAAAAACTAAAAACGCTCATGCTCCCTGATAGGTTAGATTATTGCAAATTATAATATTTGTGCTTGAAAGTTAAGGAATTTATTCAATTAATGTTTAAAATGTCTAATTCCTGTTAAATACATGGCCATTTTGTTGTTTTCGCAATAGGCTATAGAGGCATCATCTTTGATAGAACCACCTGGTTGAACAACCTTATCAATACCTGCATTGTGCGCTATTTCAACACAATCTGGGAAAGGGAAAAAAGCATCGCTGCTCATGACCGCGCCCTTTAAATCAAAATTAAAATGATTGGCTTTCTCAATGGCATGTCTGAGCGCATCTACTCTACTAGTCTGACCACAGCCAATACCCAACAATTGCTTGTTCTTTGCCAATACAATAGTATTTGATTTGGTATGTTTGGCAATGGTATCAGCAAAAATGAGGTCTTCTAAATCGGCATCATTTACAACATGAGTAGTAACTGCTTTTAACGCAGATTTATCTAAAACTACCAAGTCTTTCTCCTGCTCCAGCATGCCATTTAAGGCCGACCTAAATAAATTTTTATTGGGCAAACTGCCTATTTGTTTTAAAATAATTCGGTTCTTTTTAGCGCTCAATTTTGCGATGGCTTCTTCGGTAAAATCTGGGGCAATCAATACCTCAAAGAAAATTTTATCTATGGCTTCGGCTGTTTCAATGGTGATGGGTCTGTTTAAAACCAAAACACCTCCAAATGCAGACACTGGGTCTCCAGCCAACGCATCATTCCAAGCCTCTAAAATAGTAGCTCTTGAAGCCACACCACATGGGTTATTGTGTTTGATGATAGCAACAGTTGGTGCCGTAAAATCAGCCATTAAATTCATGGCTGCATCTATGTCTAATATGTTATTGTAAGACAATTCTTTGCCTTGAATTTTAGTAAATAACTCATCTAAATTACCATGAAAAATTCCTTTTTGATGTGGGTTCTCTCCATACCTCAAAACAGCTTGATTTGGCGTACCAATTTGCGCTGCAAAATAAGCGGCAATATGTCCGTCGTAAGCAGAACTTGTTTTAAAAGCTTTGGCTGCAAATGCTTTGCGTTGCTCAATGGTGCTGCTTGCCGATTGCGTGCGAATTAAATTCAAAAACTCAGGATAATCATTTTTATCAGAGACAATGAAACTGTGTTTGAAATTTTTTGCTGCCGCACGAATCAATGAAATACCACCAATGTCAATTTTTTCAATGATGGTAGCTTCATCATTGGTTTGGGCTCTGGTTTCTTCGAAAGGATAGAGATCAACCATTACCAAATCAAACAAAGGAATTTCATAAGCAGCAATTTCTTCCAAGTCTTTGGCTTCTTCTCTGCGGGCTAAAATTCCACCAAAAACTTTTGGATGCAAGGTTTTTACGCGACCACCCAAAATACTCGGATATCCGGTTAATTGTTCTACTGGAACAACAGGAATTCCCAATTGTTCTATGAAAATTTGTGTACCACCTGTAGAATAAATGACAACACCATTTTGGTGAAGGGTTTGAACAATAGGTGCCAATCCATCTTTGTAAAATACTGATATTAAGGCGTTTTTGATGTTAGAGAGCGCTTCCATGCGGGCTTTTGATTTGAGCCCACAAAGTTAGTTAATTCAAAGCTGAATTGATTTGATTCTTGAAAATAATTCTATGAAAGACTCAATAAAATAGTTTCAATCACAACTGGCACATGTTTTTGTTCCAATTGGTGAATTTTTTCGGCAATACTGGCAGAAGTATCCGTCTCAGAAAGTGGGGTTGTAAATTGCGCAATGAGTTTGCCTTCGTCGTAATGTTCGTTTACATAATGCAAACTGATTCCAGTTTCTGTTTCACCCGCTAATTTAACAGCTTCATGAACATGGTGACCATACATGCCTTTTCCACCATATTTAGGCAATAGCGCCGGGTGTAGGTTCAATATTTGCTGTGGGTAGGCTTGAATTAAAAAGGAAGGTACTTTCCATAGAAAACCTAACAAAGCAATGAGCGTTGGCTGATAGGTTTGTATCAAAGGCAAAAACAAATCGGGGTTGTCAAATTGTGTTTTGTTAAAAAGCACCAATGGCACTTGGGTTGATTTTATTTTTTCGATGATGCCCGCTTTGGGATTGTTACAAAAAACTGCTGCTACTTGAACGCCCGGATTGTTGGCAAAAAAAGCAATCACATTCATGGCATTGCTACCACTGCCACTGGCAAAAAGAACCAGTTGTTGGGGTTTAGAATTCAAGTTGTTCAATGAAAATTTTCTGAAATAAGCTGTCCATATTGCTCTTTCCATTCATTCTTTCGAGCGGAATGCTAGAAATGATAAAATTACTTTTTTGAGTGCTCGGTTTATACCTTCTTGCAATGGTTACTGCGCCACCCTTCCATTCAGCTGCAGGTTGTGGCGACGGCTTGCTTTCAATAATACCACCTGAATAAAGTGAATCAAAGGCTACAGTAGCACCATTGTTATTGGGCAAGTTAAATGGCCTTGCCGATGAAATAACTTGGGTAGAATTTAAAGTTGGCCAACCTGGTTTTACTGCTGGCAAATCAGTATTCAGACCAATTCTAAAAACTGAACCTGTTGGCGCATTTACCAAGCTTTGTATGGGTGTCCAGTCTAGGTAATTGCTGAACACATTGTACGAAGAAGTAAAAGTAACCGCCATAAACAATTTGCCACCTGCATCAAAAAACGGAGCGGTGGTTCTTTGCCCCATAGACAACGAACTTTCAGCATCATCGCTGAACCAAACTATTTTTTTAAACAAAGAAAAAGTACGGCTTTGGGTTAAAAAATCGGGTTGTAATTGGGTATAATTGTCGTTTATAATTTCGGATGCTTGCAAAGTATCAAAGGCATTGATGCCAACTTCATTTAAACGCTTGCAATAAAAATTTTGCACCAATAATTTACTGTTATTATAGCCGTTAATTACCAAAACATCTGAGCTTACTTTTTTAACCCACACCTGTCGACTAGCTACAAAAGGCGATTTTGAAAATGCTTTGTCTACTGCTCTGATATAAATGGTATTGAATGCGCCTTGTTTTAAGCCACTGATTGTTTCGGTATATTGATTGGTTGAGTTGCCAATATAAATATCACATACCGCGCTATCAGCCCTGGGTTGTTTAGAAATGAGGGTAAATGCAGTACTATTTCCAGGAATCAATACTGGGCTATTGTTGGTATCATTGATGTATAATTCAAATGCTTGCAATGCATCTCCATCAGGGTCTATACCCTCAATGTTAAACTTAAGCACTGGAAAGGTATTTTCAATGTTACGGGTTGCAATCCCTGATTGAAAAACAGCATAAGAAAATGAGGCCGACGGAGGGGAATTTTTAATAGGAAACAAAGTAGATGCAGGGCTTGGATCTTTTTGACCCAGTTGGTCAACGGCTCTTACCATAATCAAAGCATCTGCGCTATCTGAACCTGCAGGTATTTCAAGCAAGAATAAACTGTCTTGAGAGGTGGTTGCAAACCAAGTTGCCCCTTTGTTCAAAGACACTTCATAATACTTGATAATGCCATTTGCGGAACTGCCCCACCAATGCGCCTCTACTTTAGTTGGCAACCTGTTTGGACCAGTTCTATAAATAGAATCAACCACCATATATGTCTCAGGTAAATCTGTGGCTTTAGGTGTTCCATCAAAACCTTTTTTACAGGCATTAATGGCAAGAATTCCCAGTAACAAAACCGAGAGTGCACAAACTTGAAATAAATTTGATTTTAAACGCATCACAATTCAAACTTAATGGAAAGCACCAACAAAAAATAGTTTAAACAATTGAATTCTTTAGCAAGCACATTTTTAAAGCAGTTTCGGCAGCTTCAATTCCTTTGTTGCCATGTTCGCCTCCACTTCTGTCTTGAGCTTGTGCAAGTGTATTGGTGGTTAATACCCCAAAAACAACTGGCTTATTGAATTTTAAACCCACTTGTGTAATGCCATCAGCACATGCAGAACAAATAAAATCAAAATGACGGGTTTGGCCTTGAATCACACAACCAATTGCAATTACGGCATCGGTATGTTGTTGAGCAGCCATCCATTGTGCGCCCAATGGCAATTCAAAAGTTCCGGGTACGGCATGCAAGTGGATTTGGGTATCTGGCACACCTTGCTGCTTTAAAAATTCAATGGCAGCATCGCGCATTGCATGGGTAATTTCAGGATTCCAATCAGCTACAACTAGTGCAATGTGTAAGCTTTTAAACAGATCATGTGCTTTGAGGTTGCTAAGCGATAAATTTTTTAATGTAGTTGCCATTAGAATGAAATGAAAAAGCCAATCTTAGCAAAGATTGGCTTCTTGGTTAAAATAAGTTAGGATTAATTAGCTGAAGCAGCTGAAGCCCTTGCAATGTATTTGTCAATATCGGCAGCTTCTTGTGAATCGGCAAAATCAAATTTGATTTTTTCGTATGCATCTACTGCTTTTTTGAATTCTTTGGTTTCTTCAAAAACCATTCCTGCCTTTTTAAAGAAAATAGGTGAAGTAATTTTGTTTTTGTTCATGTTGCCTGCTTTCATGTATTGTGAACCAGCTTTGTCTAAACTGCCACTTTCTACATAAGCATCTGCTAATAATCCAGCAGCAATAGGACCAACTAAGGCATTGTCTGAACTAAAGCTTTCTAAATGACCAACAGCCTCGTCAAACTTTCCAGTTTTCATGCAACAAACACCTGCATAATAATGTGCTAAATTGCCTGCTTTGGTTAAACCATAACTATCCGCAATTTGTTCAAATCCCATGGCTTCACCTTGTCCGCTCAAAGCAACTGCAAAGCTGTCTTTCTCGAACCAATTTTGAGCTTGGAACATAGCCGACTGAGCTTCTTTTTCTTTAGGCTCAAGGTAAAATGATTTAAAGCCAGCATAAGCTCCAATCAATACTACCAAGCCAATCAACGCACGAAAAATGTTTTGTTTATTGTTATGGTAAAATTGTTCAACCTTGTGGGTTGTTTCTTCTAGTTTAACATCTAGGTTTAATTGTGATTTTTCTTCCGAGTTCTCCATATCTGGTTCTTAATTCTTATTCAATAATAAAAGGATAATTTGGTTCTGCATATACATCAGTAAATAATTCTGACTCGTCCGGGAACGGAGAATTTTCGCTGAAATCTACTGCATCTTGTACAATATTATTAATGTTTTCTTCAATTTTATCTAAATCTTCGGCCGAAGCCCATTTTTTATTCAAAATTGAAGTTCTCACTTGCTCCAAAGGATCTTGTAATTTGTAAGCTTCAACTTCTTCTTTGGTTCTGTACTTAGCAGGGTCGCTCATACTATGCCCTCTGTATCGGTAAGTACGAATTTCCAATAAAGTAGGACCTTCGCCATTTCTGCCTCTTTCAGCTGCTTTTGCAACTGCTTCGTGAACTGATTCAGCTTTCATGCCATCAACAGAAAAAGAAGGCATATCAAAGGCCAAACCTGCTTTATAAAGTTCACCAACATTAGAGGTTCTTTCTACAGAAGTACCCATGGCGTAACCGTTGTTTTCGATAACAAAAATAACTGGCAGTTTCCACAACATGGCCATGTTAAAGGTTTCGTGCAATGCACCTTGTCTCATTGCACCATCACCAAAATAACAAACTGTTACTTGCTTGCCACCACGGTATTGGTCGGCAAAAGCAATGCCTGCACCCAAAGGAATTTGACCGCCCACAATACCATGCCCGCCAAAGAAATTGTGTTCTTTGCTAAACATGTGCATAGAGCCGCCTTTACCTTTAGAACAACCGGTTGCTTTGCCATACAGTTCAGCCATCACAGCTCTGGCAGAAATGCCACAAGCCAATGCATGGGCATGGTCTCTGTATGCAGTGATAAGTCTGTCATCTTTTTGAAGCGCACTCATGGTGCCAGCTACAACAGCCTCTTGTCCAATATACAGGTGACAGAATCCTTTGATTTTCTGTTGGCCATATAATTGGGCTGACTTTTCTTCGAATCTGCGCATGAGCATCATCGACTCAAACCATTGCAGATACGTTTCTTTTGTAAATGTTAATTTTGCCATTTTATGAGAATTGCAAAACTAAACAAATTCTTGTGATTGCCAAGTCAGATAGAACTATTGATAATCAGCCCCAAACGAATTTTAGGCTGTGCATTCAAGGAAAAAACTAATTTTACAGCATGTATTTGCGTCGCTTAAAATTGCAAAACTTTAAAAACCACAGCTTTGTGGAATTTGACCTGTGCTCGCAAGTGAATTGCCTAACAGGGCTCAATGGCATTGGCAAAACCAATGTGCTCGACGCCATTTATTACCTGAGTTTTACCAAAAGTTTTTTCAATAGCCAAGACCAATATGCGTTGCAACATGGAGCCAGCTGGTTTACCATTGATGCCGAATTGGAAAGTACTGCCGGCTCAAATACCCTCAAACTCATTTACCAAACAGGGCAAAAAAAACAATTGCTCATAGACCAAAATGAAGTAGAACGCTTTGCCGATTATATTGGCACGGTGCCCCTGATTATGATTTTACCGGGCGACATTCAGCTCATTCATGAAACCGCAGAAGCCCGCAGAAAACTCATAGATTCGGTAATTGCGAGCTGCAATAAAAAATACCTGGTCAATTTGATGGCCTACAACAAATACCTCGATCAACGCAACAAATTGTTGAGAGATTTTGCCAATGGTGTAGCCTACGACGAATCGCTGTTGAGCATTTACAACCAACGCTTACACGAATACGGGCAGTTGGTTTTTGAGGTAAGAAAACAGGTATTAGAAGCCATTCAAAGCAATTTTCACAGCCACTACAAAGACATTTCGGGCGCCAAAGAACTGGCACAAATAGTGTATGTTTCTGATTTGCATGAAATGGATATGCAAACTTGGCTTGCGCAACAATCCTTTACCGACAGGCAAGCAC
>CANHRW010000040.1 GCA_947462865.1 Bacteroidota bacterium
AGATGCATTTAACAACGGTCGCGATAAATTGAGCTATTTTAATGTAGACCCTATACAACCAGAGCAAGTAAAGACTTTAGAATTGGGTTACAGAACTAATTTTACCGATAAATTTTATGTAGACATGAGTTGGTATTTTAGTTGGTATACCAATTTTATAGGCTATAAAATTGGGGCTGCTATAGATTGGCCTGTAGGCACCTTCTTACCTGACGGATTGCAAGTGTATAGGGTTGCTACCAATTCTAAAGATGCTGTAACCACACAAGGATTTACAATTGGACTCAATTATTATCTAAAGAAATACCTGGGCTTTGTTGGCAATTATTCTTGGAATAAATTAGACAGAATGGGGTCTACAGATCCATTGATTCCTGCTTTCAATACCCCAGAACACAAATACAATATTGGTATCAATGGAAGAGACATAGACTTTTCAATATTCAAAAAACAGATTACGGGCTTGGGGTATAGTTTTAATTGGAAATGGCAAGAAGGTTTCAATTTTGAAGGCTCTCCTCAATATACTGGATTAGTTCCTGCTTACGGCATGTTAGATGCTCAATTGAATAAATCTTTTTTAAAGCAAAAGTTAACAGTTAAAATGGGTGCAAGTAACCTCTTAGATAACCGAGTTTTTCAGGTTTATGGCGGCCCTAGGGTGGGTAGGATGGCTTACATTAGTATTTTATTTGAGCTTAAAAAGTAAATTTAACCACCAAAACCCTTTCTTTTATTTGTTTTATTGTTTTTTACAGCTATCTTGAATAAAATTTTAAAATTTCAATCATGAAGAAAAAATTACTCTCCGTTTTTGCTTTAGCTACTTCAATGTTTGCATTGAATGAAGCAACTGCCCAAAATCGCTATTTAGATGAAGTGTTTACCTCAGTAAACAAAAGCAGCAATGTGGTTTATGATACCAACTATGCAATCAATTTGTTATTTGGCAATCCAAACCCTCAAATTCCTGCTCTTTTTACCTCGTCTCCAGTTTGGAGCGAAAATTTAAAATGCGATATCTATAGCCCAGAAGGAGATACTTTACAAAATAGGCCGGTAATCATTTTATCACATACCGGTAGTTATTTGCCACCTTTGGTGAACAAACAAACAACTGGAAGCAAAGATGACAGTTCTATCGTAGAATTGGCACATCGTTTTGCGAAAAGAGGATATGTAGTAGTAGCTATGAACTACAGATTGGGTTGGAACCCAGCTGCAACTTCACAAGAAGTAGCTACAGAACAACTTATTAAAGCAACGTACAGAGCCTTACAAGACATGAGAAACTGTGTACGTTTCATGAGAAGAAATGCGGCCACTTATGGCATTGATCAAACCAAAATTATTTTTGGTGGTCAAGGTACTGGTGGATACATTGCCCTTGCTGGCGCAACAGTAAGTGAAAGAGCAGACATAGAATCTAATCTTAAATTTTTAAGAGGCGACGCTACACCAATGGTAAGTGTTGATACCCTTGGTGATTGGACTGGTATTGGCGGGGTTATCCCATACAATGACCCAGCAGATGCAAGTGTATCTTCTGATGTAAACATGTATTTTAATTTTGGTGGTGCCATGGGTGACACTGCTTGGATGAAAGCATCTAGCAAGCCTATGGTTGCAATGCACACTACCAGAGATCCATTTGCTCCTTACAATACAGGCAATGTAATTGTACCAACAACTGGTTTAACAGTTATTCCAAATGCTTCTGGCGCTGGAGATGTTATTCCAAAAGCAAATGAATTAGGTGTAAACAGCAAACTAAATAGCTATATTTATTTGGATCCAATGAGTGAAAGAGCTTACACTGTAACTGGTGGAATCAACAACCTATTCGGTTTTGAAACTTCATTCCCGTTTGAAGGTTCACCATGGGAATGGTGGGACAGACCTAGCATGCAAGCTAAACAAAGTGTTTTGTATAGAGATGCAATTCCATTGCCTGCAAATGGTTTTACTGCTGATACATTATCAATTAAAACCAATCCTTTTATGTCAGCAGAAAGAGGAAAAGCTTACATTGATACCATTGCAGGTTATGTAGCTCCTAGAATTGCTGTACAAATGGATTTAATGGGCAATATGGCAATCAATGATTTTGCATTAACTTCGCCACAAGCTGGCGCTTCTATTGACATCCAAGATGATTCTACTGCATTTATGGTTGCAAAATGGGAAGGTGCTGAAGGCTTAGATTATGTTTTCATGATTGACAACGTAAATGGAGATTTTTCTGATCCATTGTTTGCTACTTCAATCTCTTCAGATTCAATTGCTTTCACAGAAAGTACTATTTGGGGCTTGTTAACTACTATGGGTTACAATGTTGATGATGAAGTAAGTTTAAAGTGGACTGTGATGTCTAAAAATGCTTCATTTGGTAAATTGGCTTCTCAAGCTTTTGCAATCAATTTAACCAAACGTGCAGCAGTTGGTATTAACGAGGCAAACTATAACAAATACATTACTTTGTATCCTAACCCAGCTACCTCAACAGTGAAGGTTGGTTTAGATGCCAATGCTAAAATTACAGATATCCAAATCATAGATATTTTGGGCCGTCAAGTTAAATCTTATGCAGGTTTCAATACCAACTCTCAAGAAATTTCATTGAGTGGAATAGGTTCAGGTGCTTATTTTATCAATATCAGCACTCAAAACGGGGGTACTGCTACCAAGAAATTCATTATTCAATAAATTGTAAGTTTTTGTATAAAAAGCGGGAGAACTCAGGTTCTCCCGCTTTTTTGTTTTATTCAAGTGGCAAACATGTATATTTGAGGTGTGAATCTATTGAAACGAATCATATATAAATTCATGCTTTTTGCATTGCTAGCAAATGCGGTTAAACCCGATTTGCTCTTGCAATTGTCTAAAATACCCAGTTTGGTGGCTCACTACCATCACCATGTAAATGACGAAAATGAGCAAATTGGTTTCTTGGATTTCTTGGTATTGCATTACGGTCAAAATTCTACCCATCGCACTGCAGAAAATCACGATGATTTACCATTGTTTTTTAACAGCACCGCCTGTTTTGTAATGATTACAAATGCATCGGTTACACCAGATTTGGCCCTTCATTTTATAGGCTATGTACAGCCATTTTTTGCCTATTCAGACTTTTATTCCTTTGATAAATTGACTTCAATTTTTCAGCCACCTCAATTTGTTTGAGTTTTGTTTTGCTGATTAAATTCCCATTCAATTTCAATTTAACATGTTAAAAAATATCATCGGATTTTCGGTCCGACATAAATTACTTGTAGGTGCAGGTGTATTGTTATTAATTGTAACTGGCATAGTACAATTTACAAAATTACCCATTGATGCTGTACCTGATATTACCAATAATCAAGTACAGGTAATAACGGTCTCGCCCTCTTTAGGAGCTCCAGATGTAGAGCGCCTCATCACATTTCCTATAGAGCAGGCCAATAGTAATATACCCGGCTTAATAGAAATTAGGAGCTTTTCAAGATTTGGTTTGTCTTTGGTTACCTTGGTTTTTAATGATGAGACCGACGTTTATTGGGCACGCCAACAGGTTAGTGAAAGGCTCATCAATGTGAAAGACCAAATTCCTCCGGGTTCAGGCGTACCAAGCTTAGGCCCTGTTACAACAGGTTTAGGAGAAATCTATCAATATGTATTGAGGCCCAAACCAGGCTACGAAGCTCAATATGATGCCATGCAATTGAGAACTTTACAAGATTGGATTGTTAGAAGGCAGTTGCTTGGCATTAAAGGTGTTGCAGATGTCAGTAGTTTTGGAGGTAAACTCAAACAATATGAGATAGCAATTAATGTCAACAAATTGAGCGCATACAAACTCACTATGAATGACGTATTTACTGCGCTCAACCAAAACAATCAAAATACAGGTGGGGCGTATATAGAAAAAGGCCCAACAGTGCTGTTTATTAGAAGTGAGGGTTTAATTCAGTCTCTTGATGACATTGGGAATATTGTTGTCAAAGAAGCAGCAAACTCAAGTCCTGTGTTTATCAGAGATATTGCTGATGTTGGATTTGGACATGCTGTTAGGTATGGAGCCATGACCTATAACGGTGGCGACGAAGTTGCAGGTGCAGTGGTGATGATGTTGAAAGGTGAAAACTCCAATACGGTCATTAAAGAAGTAAAAAAGAAAATAGCAAGTATACAGGACATATTACCTGAAGGTGTTCTCATTGAACCTTTTTTAGATAGAACCAAAATGGTAAACAATGCCATCGGTACAGTGCAATCTAATTTACTAGAAGGTGCCTTGATAGTCATTTTTGTGCTAGTACTGTTTTTAGGGAATTTGAGGGCAGGTTTTTTGGTGGCCTCAGTCATTCCATTGTCAATGTTATTTGCTGTTATCATGATGAATGTGTTCAAAGTGAGTGGCAATTTAATGAGCTTAGGAGCGCTTGATTTTGGTTTAATTGTAGACGGAGCAGTGATTATAGTGGAAGCAGTTTTACATGGTCTACAAGTTCAAGCAATTGCACAACCCGGTATACAATTGAGCAAAGAGCAGATGAATTTGAATGTACAAAGTTTGGCCAGTAAAATGATGAACAGTGCGGTATTTGGTCAAATCATTATTTTGATAGTGTATTTGCCAATTTTTTCACTCTCTGGAATTGAAGGTAAGATGTTTAAGCCCATGGCTCAAACAGTAGCTTTTGCCTTGTTAGGCGCATTTTTACTTTCGCTAACATATGTACCAATGATGTGTGCACTTTTCTTAAAAAGTGAACAAGTGAATTCAAAAAGTATTTCAGAAAAATTGATGAGTAGATTGGGTGCTTTTTTTGCCAGTAAGTTAGTGCAAACCATGCAATATGCTAAACAATTTATATTGGGTTCGTTTGTATTGTTTCTTTTGGCAATGGTTATTTTATTTAATATGGGTGGTGAATTTATTCCTGTTTTAGAAGAGGGTGATTTTGCGGTTGAAACAAGAATATTGACAGGATCCAATTTGCAGTCGAGTATTCATGTTGCAAATCAAGCATCGCAATTATTGACTGCAAAATTTCCAGAGGTAGAGAAAGTAGTTGCCAAAATTGGAAGTGGTGAAATACCCACTGACCCAATGCCTATAGAAGCCATGGATTTAATGGTAATCATGAAAGACAAATCAACTTGGGTAAATGCCAAAACATTTCCTGAAATGTCTGAAAAAATGTCAAAAGAACTGGCAAGTATACCTGGAGTAAATTTTGGTTTTCAGTATCCTGTTCAAATGCGCTTCAACGAACTCATGACTGGAGCGAGGCAAGATGTGGTTTGTAAAATATTTGGGGAGCACCTTGA
This sequence comes from Bacteroidota bacterium, assembly GCA_947462865.1. GTDB lineage: Bacteria > Bacteroidota > Bacteroidia > UKL13-3 > UKL13-3 > CAISCU01. The sequence continues at coordinate 5,320 of CANHRW010000040.1, forward strand.
TTCATTAGCCAATTATGCAAAACAGTTGGGTACAATTGTGAGTAAAGTTGAGGGTGCAAAAGATATTTATGTAGAAGTTGTCACGGGTATGCCACAAATTGTCATTAAATACGATAGGCAAAAAATTGCTCAGTTTGATTTAACAATAGAGGCCATTAATACATCAGTAAACACGGCCTTTGCTGGACAAAACGCAGGTTTGGTATTTGAAGGAGAAAGGAGATTTGATTTAGTAGTCAGGTTAGAAAAGCACAAAAGAAGCCATTTAGATGATGTTAAGAATTTATTGATTCCTAATAAGAAAGGTGTTGATGTGCCATTGTCCCAAGTTGCTGATGTTGTTTTACAAGAAGGTCCTGCTCAGATTCAAAGAGAAGACGCCAAAAGAAGAATTATGGTTGGCTTTAATGTGCGTGGAAGAGATGTACAAACAGTAGTAAATGAGTTACAATCAAAAGTACAGAAACAATTAAAACTCTCACCTGGATACTATGTAAATTTTGGCGGGTCTTTTGAGAATTTAGAAGAAGCCAAATCAAGACTATTCATTGCAGTTCCAGTAGCTTTATTGTTAATTTTATTGATGTTGTATTTAACATTTGGTTCAATGGTTCAAGGCTTACTCATTTTTACAGCCATTCCATTGTCTGCAACTGGAGGTGTATTTGCATTAGCCCTAAGAGGTATTCCATTTTCCATATCTGCTGGCGTAGGGTTTATAGCTTTATTTGGTGTTGCTGTATTGAATGGAATTGTCTTAATCAGTGAGTTCAATAGGCTCAAAGATTCAGGTGAATTGCCCATTAAAAAAGTTATTTTACAGGGTACACAAAATAGATTAAGGCCTGTACTAATGACTGCATTTGTAGCATCACTTGGTTTTTTACCTATGGCATTGAGCAGTGGAGCAGGAGCAGAGGTTCAAAGACCATTAGCAACTGTTGTCATTGGGGGCTTGCTATTTGCCACCTTTTTAACCTTGTTTTTGTTGCCGCTCATGTATTTGACCATTGAAAAAAAGAAGTTCAAAATCAATCGCTCAAAAGCGGGTGTTTTACTTTTATTCATGACCTTATCGAGTATAGGAATTCATGCGCAAACCCCAATCGTGATGAAACTAAACACCGCAATTGATGTAGCATTGTCAAACAATTTGAAATTCCGTAACGACCAAATGTATTTACAATATTTAACGGCTATTAAAAAAGCCAGTTTGTCTGTTCCTAATACCAGTTTGAATTTAGAATATGGTCAATTCAATTCAGCCTTTAATGATAACCGCATTGGTTTGACCCAAAATTTTCATTCACCATTTACACTTATCTTACAAAAAAAGATAGCAACAACTACCATTCAAGCACATCAATTTCAGTTAAAATGGAAAGAAAATGAACTTAAAAAAGAAGTTGCTAATACCTATAATTCAATTTTTTTTCTTTCTAAAAGAATACAGATATGGGCTTATGCAGATAGTTTGTATCAACTCTATTTAGACAAAGAAGCATTGCGTAATCAATTAGGGGAATCAGCTATGCCATCATATACACATGCCCAAATTCAAAAGGTACACGCAGCTAAAGAAATACTGAGTTTACAAAGTAATTTGAATGCTGAAAAGTTGTATTTGCAGTATTTATTAAACACCCTCAATGTCATTGAACCAGATTCAAGTGATTGGAATTTTCAATTGGATGAGCAAGTAGGTTTTTATAAAATGGAAACTCACCCACAAATTAAAGAGCAAGAACAATTGGTTCAGTTAGGCAAAAAGAATTACCAATTGGAAAAATCTAAATTCACCCCTGATTTGTATTTTGGAGTTCAATCTATTACCATACAGGGGATAGGGGCCGATAATCAAAGTTATGGATTGCAAACGCGGTTTAATTCGTTGCAGGCTGGTCTAAATTTCCCATTATTTTTCGGTAGTCAATTACAGCATACAAAAGCACAAAAAATTGCCTATAAAATAGCTCAACACGAGCTTTCAAATAAAACACATCAGCTTTCAAATAAATACAAAGGTTTAATAGATGTATACCAATCTGCCAAGCAAATCAATCAATTATATACTCAAATTCAACACCACAAACAACTCATTTTGACTAGCACTGAATTGCTAGAAAAAGGAGCTATTAATTTTCTTGATTATAGCCTACTAATGGGTAATGCTATTGCCAACGAGTTAGAGGCATTAGATGCCAAGCATCAACTAAATCAAGCCATTATTCAATTAAATTATTTCCAGTAAAACATGAAAAAACTTTCAATTAGCTTCAATTATTCATTGTCTTTTCTATTGTTGATTTACTTAGTGAGTTGTCATTCAGGCAACAAAGAAACCATTGCTGAATCAACAGAAAATACCAATGAACACTTCATACAACTAGATTCTGCGCAACTTAAAAATATTGATTTAAAAACCACATCAGCTCAATTCAAAGAACTTTCTTCAAGATTTAAAGTAAATGGATCTATAGATGTACCTCCTCAAAATATGGTTTCTGTGAGTATGCCTTTAGGAGGTTACTTAAAATCAACCCAGTTGTTGCCGGGTATGCATATTAAGAAAGGTGAAGTAATTGCTGAAATGGAGGATCAACAGTATATTCAATTGCAACAAGATTTCTTAATAGCCCAATCAAAATTAAACTTATTGGAATTAGATTTTCAAAGACAACAAGCCTTGAACCAAAGTAAAGCCACCAGCGATAAAGTTTTTCAAATTGCAAAGAATGATTTCGAAAGTCAGAAAATTATTTGTCAATCCTTGTCGGAAAAATTAAAATTGCTAGGAATCAATCCATTCAAATTAACTGCCGAAACGCTTTCAAAAAGTATTTTTTTAAAGTCGCCAATTGACGGTTTTGTTTCAAAAGTGAATGTAAATATAGGCAAATATATATCACCCACTGAAGTACTATTTGAGCTGGTAAATCCTACAGATATACACTTGAGTTTAAATGTGTTTGAATCAGATTTGTCAAATGTATTTATAGGGCAAAAAGTTTATGCTTATACCAACAACAATCCCAATAAGCGGTATTTGTGTGAGGTCATACTGATTGGTAAAGATTTAAGTAGTGAACGTTATTCAACCGTGCATTGTCACTTTGAAGAATACGATAAAATTTTAAGCCCAGGTACCTATATGAATGCTGAAATGCTCACAGCTCCTGTTCAGTCAATGGTACTACCGGTATCTGCTTTTGTGCAATATGGCAATAAAAATTATGTATTTGTACAAAGAACCGACAACAACTTTGAAATGTTGGAGGTAGCATTGGGTATTACGGATGCTGATTTTACTGCTTTTAAATTGATGAATACAGAGACCCCCAACTCATTAAAGTTTGTCGTAAATGGAGCCTATAACTTAATGATGATTGCTAAAAACAAAGAGGAGTGATTTAGCGAATGCGGTCGGCACTTCTAACCAACTCTTCATCTTTTTTTATCAATGTAATGCTCCTTACAGCTAAGTAAAAATTAAAAAATAGCAAGGTTAAACCAAACATAGATGGAAGCAAGAGATTTTGAGAGTCAAAAGACGGAATATAAACCATTGTTTTTACTAAGAAGGTAAGGGTTAAAAAGAATAGACTGCCAAATAACGCCCAACAAATTTTAATTTGCTTAGGTCTGTTTTTATACATGGCAATGGCAGTTGTACTTAGCCCAATTGCAATAGATGTAAGCAAGATTAATACCCATTGTAATTTACTTTCTACCAGTTGGCCATTTTCAAAATAATTGAAATAAAACAAATTTATTTTGTACTCAATGGTCTTCCCATCAGGAATGAGTTGGATATAGTGAATGGTATCTATGCTACACAGTAGCACCAAAATTAAAATAATTATGAAGAGGTAAACGCTTTGTAATCTTTGTATCATAGGCTGCAAATTACTATTTTTTTTAGTTCATTAACCAATAAATTCAATTTGATGGGATTGGCCTAAGAATTGAAATTGACCATTGATTTTTAATCCATTCATGAGTTTTCCAATTGGCGATTCAATAGAAATTAAATGAACTTTTCCTTGATTCGAGTCAATTGTGCCGAGTCCAATTGAAATAAAATAACAGGCGGTTGCGGTTTTAATAAGCGAACCCGAACCAACGTTTTCTTTAGGACTCGTATTTAGTTGCTGTAAAAAAGTCAATTCTTTTTTTGCCAATAACAATTGTTTGGCATTCATGTCTCTTTGCAATTGACCCATTGCTCTACCTGTTTCGTATTTATCACCAGCACTGCTTTTTTCTTCTTGATTGGCTGATTCTTGTGCATCTTTCATTGCATTTTCTGCATGACGAATTCTTTCGTTCAATGCCAAAATAGCTGTATCTATTAGTTGTTGTTTTAATGCAGAGGCTTCTGATGCTAACATTGTATTAAATTAAATCAGTGTTTTAAAAACTGAGTTTGTGTTTTTTTAAATTTTTCCAATTTTGGTTGGATCACAAATTTACAATATGGTTGGCTATTGTTACTATTGAAATAATTTTGATGGTAATTTTCTGCCTTATAAAATGGAGCCATTTCGCGAATATTGGTAACTATTGGGTTTGCAAATTTTTTAGAGGCATTGCGTTCTGTTTTCATTTCGCGAGCTAATTTTAATTCTGTTTCATTGTTGCAAAAAATAACAGATTGGTATTGTGTACCAATGTCATTTCCTTGCCTATTTGGTGTAGTTGGGTCGTGTATTTCCCAGAAAATAAGTAGTAAATCGTGCAACGAAATGTATTGGGGATCATAAGTAATTTTACAAACTTCTATGTGGTTGCTATTGCCTGAACAAACTTCTTCATATGTTGGGTTGATACTTTCCCCGCCTGCATACCCACTCTCTACTTTTACAACACCTCTTACTTGTTCATAAACTGCTTCTACACACCAGAAACAACCTGCACCAAGTACAATTGTTTGTAAAGTTGATTTTTGTTCTTTTTGCATGGCGATAGCTTTGGTTTGATGGTTTGTAAGTATTGATAAATGAAACAGGCAGGCTAAAATGATTTTCATGTAATAAATAACAGAATTTCTTACATTTGGTTTGCACTTAATTTTAAAAATACAAAGATGATCAAAATTTTTACAGGGATTATTATGGGTTTGTGCAGTTTTCAATTATTGAATGCACAAGTAACCAATACTGCTGCTATAGATACCAGTTATGGCGAAACAGGTGCTAAGCTGAGTATTCATGGTTTCATTGATACGTATTACAATTTTGATTTTAACCAGCCAAGGACTTTACAAACACCTTATCAGGTTTCTTCGGCTAGACACAATGAACTCAATATTAATTTGGCATATGCTGATTTTAGATTGCATGGAGAAAATTACCGTGCTTCTTTTGTTCCAGCTTTTGGTACTTATATGAATGCCAATTATGCCAATGAACCACAAACATTACAAAATCTTTTAGAAGCGAATGCGGGTATTCTGTTACATAAAGAACGTAAGATATGGCTAGATGTTGGAGTATTGAATTCTCCCATTACCAATGAATCTCCGGTGAGCAAAGATCAGCTTTTGTATTCTCGTTCAATAGGCGCAGAATTTTCTCCCTATTTTGTTACAGGTGCTAGGTTGTCATTGCCTCTAGACAATGAGTGGACTTCTAGTTTTTATGTATTGAATGGTTGGCAACAAACCATTGCCCTCAATTCAGATAAATCATATGCATTGCAATTTGAATACAGGCCTTCGAAACAGTTATTGGTAGATTTTAATTTGTTTTATGGCAATGCTCAAAATACCAATGCTAGAAATGATTTTAGAAACAGAACCTTCATGGATTGTTATTTCATTTATGAAAACATCCAAAAAACGTTAGGTCTGTCTGGCGATATTTATTTGGGTTTTCAAAATACCAAAGATTCATTGAATATTGAACGCCAAGGTAGATGGTACAATGCCAATTTGCAGGGGAAAATTGCCATAGACAAAGAACAGTCGGTTGCTGTTCGTGTAGAATATTTCAGTGATCCTGATTTAATGGTTGCGAATCTAAATACACGCGCTAACGGATTTGAAGTTTTTGGTTTAACGGGTTCATACCAACTAAAAAAATACAAAAACACAGCGTTTAAATTAGAGTTCAAATCGTACCAAGCCAAAGAAGCTATTTTTATAAACGAATTGAATCAGCCAACCAAATATTGCACTCAATTGGTAGGCAATTTTGCCATCTGGTTCTAATTAAATTTGTTGTGGTTTTTGATCAGGTTTGGCATACTTAAAAGTAGCCTCATTGTTTAATGTATAATAGTTATCTAGGCCGTTCACGCCAATACTATTTGCAATGCTCAAGTTAATGCCATACGATGAAGTAATGCAGTCTTCATTTTTTATTCTGATTTCTTGAACCTCTCCAATAATTAACTTGGTTTGGTTTGATTGGATAGGAATGATTTCGGCTAGTTTTAACCCTATTTGAATCACCGATTCTGCAACATAAGGAGCTTTGATGAGGGTACTGTATTCTGGGGTAAAGCCACAAGCTTCGAATTCTGAAACTAAATACCTTGCTGATGTTTGATGAGCTGCGGCGATTGTAGTTGCATGCACGTGGTTAATGGTAAATTCTTGAGTGGTTTCAATGTTTATAAAAGTATCTCTATTTACATGCGTTGGACGCATTATAAAACCCATTAGTGCGGGGTCTGCACCAATATGCATAACTGAGTTAAAAATGGCCAAATTGGTGGTGTTATTTTTAGAAATACTTCCAATTAAATTGGCAGGTCTGATTCCAGCCAGTGCATTGATTAAATTGGTTCGGTATTGCTTTTCAAGTGCAGCGAGTGCTTCTTTTTGAAATGTTTTCATTTATCGGATACTGCTTAAACCTCCATCTATTGCAATAATTTGCCCGGTCATCCAATTGTTGTTCATGATTTGGAT
>CANHRW010000041.1 GCA_947462865.1 Bacteroidota bacterium
GTTGTACAAGAAGCCTTAAACAATGTCATGCAAAACAGAACTACCATTGTTATTGCGCATCGTTTAAGCACCATTCACAAGGCTGATTTAATTGTGGTATTAGACAAAGGTAAAATTGTTCAAACTGGCAATCACCAAGAACTCATTCAACAAGAAGGTTTGTACAAACAACTGCACCAATTGCAACAAATTATTGAGGCTTAATGTGGTTTAAATTTTTGGCATTTTGTTCCAATTTGCTGCGTCAGTTAAAGCAAGAAAAAGCAAATCAAAAACAGTTCAATCTTTACCATACTTTGGTAGAAAATATTGCTGCGTATAAAACTACTCAGTGCAATACTTCGCGCATACTGGTAGTAAAATTAGACGACATTGGTGATTACATTTTATTTGAAAATGCTTTTCATACATGGGCTACTAGCCAACAAATTAACCAAGAATTGTTTTTGGTTGGCAATGAAGCTTGGAGACCTTTGTTTGAACTCAAATTCAAAGAGCTCGCCATAACATGTTGTTGGGTCAATAAATCACAATGGCTGCACGAACAAGCGTACCAAAAAGAAAAAGCCAAAGAACTGCAAAGTATTGCTCCATCAACCTGCATGTACCCTTCTTATACAAGGTCATTGTTACTGGATGCCAGTATTGGAAGCTTATTTCCTAATGCTGCACATATTGGTTTGAACAACCCCAAAAACACCGATCAACAATTAGAAAAAGCGTTTTTAACTGAAAAAATAAATCCTCCAAAAGTTGCGCATGAACTGGAATTGAACGCCTGCTTTTTTAAACAAGTAATACCCGCAATCACGGAAGCACATCTGCAACAATCTAATTATTTTATTGTTGGAATTGGAGGCAATCAACAAAGCAAACGTTGGTCAGAAAAAAAATACGGTCTATTGATTCAACAACTGCTGATGCAATTCCCAAAATTCAATTGTTTGATTGTAGGGGGAAAAGCAGAGCAAGAGCAAGCCAAGCAAATTGTTCAACAAATAAACAATCCTAGGTGTATCAATTATTGTGAGCAAGTGCAATTAGAACACTTGGCTAACTTTTGTATGCAAGCTCAATTTGCCATCTGTAACGATACAGCTGTTGCTCATGTATGTGCATTAAACAATGTTCCATTGTTGGTAGTAGCCAATGGAAACCGTTATGGGCGGTTTTTTCCATACCCAAAGTCATTCAAGCAAATCAGGGTCATATACCCGAGTCAGCTCAAGCCAACTTTATCAAAACATTACGATTGGAAGGAGAAATTTCCAATCAATGCTATCAAATACACAGATGTATTGGCTCAATTGCACATTTTATTAGATTCTTGTAATAATTGATTAGAATCATTTTTTACCTATTTAGAAAAGTTCTAAATTGCCGCACAATGAACGTATCAGACTTAACACCGGGTATGCAAGCCACTATAGTGAGCGTAAAAAGCGAGACCCTCTCACTTAAATTATTTGAGATGGGGGTACTACCCGGCGAACTAGTAAGTTTGGCACATATTGCACCTTTTGGAGACCCAATAGCCATTCATGTTGGAGAATACAAGTTGTGTCTTCGATTAGAAGATGCTGCAGAAATAGAAATAGTAGCGAATTAGTGGAAAAAAACATCACCATAGCCTTAGTTGGCAACCCCAATTGTGGGAAAACCTCATTGTTTAATGCCTTAACAGGTTTGAAACAAAAAGTTTCTAATTTTCCAGGAACAACTGTAGAAAAGAAAACAGGCGAAACTTGGCTCAATACGCAAACCAAATTGCAAGTAATTGACCTGCCTGGAACCTACAGCTTGTACCCAAAATCAGCAGATGAATTGGTGACTTATGAAATACTCAGGACCAAAGCTGAAAACAATTATCCAGATTTGGTCGTTTTTATTGCAGATGCTGCGAATTTAAAACGCAATTTGCTTTTATTTACTCAGGTTTGCGATTTGGGTGTTCCCGTTATTTTAGCACTCAATATGCTTGATATTGCAGCGCGCCGAGGTATCAGTTACAATATTCAAGTATTGGAGCAAAAGCTTGGAGTACCCGTTATAGAAATCAATGCCAGAAAAAAAGAAGGAATAGACCCTTTAAAAAATATTTTACTCGATAGTAAAAAAAGACATACGGCCAATTATTTGAGCTTGTCACATTTAGAACCTGAATTTTTAAAAGCAATTTGCAAATTAACAGACAAAAGCAATCCTTATGCAGCATTGCAATATGCCATTAACGCATCTGTTTTACTAAATGAACATGCTAAAAACATTCAAGATGTATTCGTAAAATTTGGTTTTGATAGTTTAAAATTTCAAGAAAAAGAAGTTCTTAAGCGTTACGAAATAATAGAAACAACTGTTCAGGCCTCAAGAATCAAGAAAACAATTGGCATTAAGCAATCGGTCAGCAATAAAATAGATAAAATTCTCACCCATCGTTATTGGGGAATACTCATTTTCTTAACCTTATTGTTCTTAATTTTCCAAGCCATTTTTAGCTGGAGCTCCTACCCTATGGATGGGGTAGAATATCTTTTTACAGCTACCACCGACTACCTCAAAAATACATTACCAGCAGGTATTCTAAACGATTTATTGGTGAATGGCATCATGGCTGGACTAAGTGGTGTGATTGTATTTTTACCTCAAATTGTAATATTGTTCTTATTTATTGCCATACTAGAAGACATCGGCTATATGGCCCGGGTAGGTTTTATCATGGACCGAATTATGCGCCCATTTGGCATGAATGGCAAGTCTATTGTACCCTTAATTGGTGGCATGGCTTGCGCAGTTCCGAGCATCATGGCAAGCCGCAGCATTGAAAATAAAAAAGAACGACTTATTACCATGTTGGTGATTCCGCTCATGAGTTGCTCCGCAAGACTTCCCGTTTATACATTATTGATTTCTATCCTGGTACCTGATACTGCAAAATGGGGGCCTTTTAACATCCATGGATTGGTACTTATGGGCATGTATTTACTTGGATTTGTAGCAGCCATTTTGAGTGCATGGGTGTTTAAATTTATAATCAACAACAAAGAAAAAAATTATTTTCTGATGGAATTGCCATCATATAAATTACCTGTGCTTTCGAATATTGTCATTACATTGATTGAAAAATCTGGTGCATTTGTTTTGGGTGCAGGTAAAATTATTGTAGCTGTATCCGTAATACTATGGGTTTTGGCATCAACAGGTCCAACTAAAAACATACAAGCTGTAAAATATACTTACACAGTAAAAGTCTCTGAATTAAAAGAGGGTCCAGATTTTGAAAAACAAAAAACAGATTTAGACCTTCATTACAGGTCTCAGTTGCTTGAAGCCAGTTATGCTGGAGAATTTGGTAAATTTATTGAGCCTGTTATACGGCCTTTGGGTTTTGATTGGAAAATAGGCATTGCTTTGCTCACTTCAATGGCGGCTAGAGAGGTTTTTGTAGGTACCATGAGTACCATTTACAGTGCAGAAGGTTCTGAGGATGATTTAGGATCAATCAGGACCAAGATGATGAATGATACCAATAACCAAACACACAAACCAGTATATACCCTTGCAACCGTATTCTCTTTACTCGTTTTCTATGCTTTTGCGCTTCAATGTATGAGTACACTTGCTATTGTAAAGAAAGAAACCGGAGGCTTCAAATGGGCCATTGTTCAATTTGTTTATTTAACAGTGCTTGCATATGGAAGTAGCTTGTTTATTTACCAGGTATTTAGTTGATTGACCTGTTTTAGAAATAGCCAAGTTTTCTATTTATTTTACTGACTATTAGTTAAATAAGAAATTATAGTGGTTTTGTTTATTGATTGGCATATCTTTTCACGAAATTTGCAAATTCTATTCAAAACAAGGAGACTGAAAAAAATATATGAGGCAGCTGAAAATTAGTAAACAGTTCACCAATCGCGAAAGCAAATCTTTGGACAAATACCTGAATGAAATCAGTAAAGTACCAATGATTGATGCCCAAGAAGAAGTAGAATTGGCAAGAAGAATTAGAGAAGGTGATCAGGTTGCATTAGAGCGTTTGGTGAATGCCAACTTAAGGTTTGTTGTTTCGGTTTCTAAACAATACCAAAACCAAGGTTTAACACTTGGCGACTTAATCAATGAAGGCAATTTAGGCTTGATCAAAGCCGCCAAAAGATTCGACGAAACTAGAGGATTTAAATTCATTTCATACGCAGTTTGGTGGATCCGTCAATCAATATTACAAGCTTTGGCAGACCAAAGTCGTATTGTTAGGTTGCCATTGAACAAAGTAGGTTCAATAGGAAGAATTGGAAACACTTCTGCAAAATTGGAACAAGAATTAGAAAGAGAGCCGACTGTAGAAGAAATTGCAGAGGCTATGGATATTCCTTTGCAAGAAGTTGAAAATGCACTCAGATCAACTGGCCGTCATTTAAGTATTGATGCACCTTTAACCGACGGGGAAGACAATACATTATTGGGTATACTTGATTCAAATGATGAACCAAGACCTGATGTACAATTGATCAATGAGTCATTGCAAAAAGAAATCAACCGTGTTATTTCTACATTGAGCGAAAAAGAAAGAGATGTATTGAAATTCTATTACGGATTAGACGGGGGCCCAGCCCATACTTTAGAAGACATCAGCGAAAAAATTGGTTTAACCCGTGAAAGGGTTCGTCAAATCAAAGAAAAAGCTTTGAGAAGACTTAGAAAATCAAGTAAAAGTAAAATTTTAAAAGCCTATTTAGGATAAGTAAAATCCCGGTCTGCATAGACCGGGATTTTTTTTGCATCCTTCACTATCCACAGCTTGGAAAAGAATTTCTTTTTGCTTTGAGACAGAATGCTTACAATTGAGTATAATCTCATGATATGGCATTAAGTAGATTTTGGAGCTGGCTTTTAATAACCAGTATTTGTTTTGTGTTTTATTTGATGGGTACAGGAAAAATGTACACCCTTAATGGCTTGGTGAACGGCAAACAAAGCGACCCCGTTTTGCAAAAAGAAATGAGCTTTGATACTGCTCAATTTGACAGCGTTTTTGTGCAACAAATTCAGTCCTCTGAAAACAAACAAGTGGTTGCTAACGATACCATATATCAACTAACAAATAAACAAACACTTGAGGTTTACTATGGCAAGCAGGCTGCAGACGGTATGTTTACTACTTGCAAAAATACCATGACCGATTTGTGGCTGCCCCTGATTGGCTACTTGACGTTTTTTTGTGGCTTACTTAATCTATTAAAAGATGCCAAAGCCATCGATAAAATTGCTGTTAAATTGGCCCCATTTTTTGAAAGAATTTTTCCTGAACTTCCCAAAAATCATGAGGCTTTTGGCTATATGACCATGAATTTTGCAGCTAATTTTTTAGGCCTAGACAATGCCGCTACACCATTTGGACTAAAAGCAATGGAAAGCATGCAACAAGTGAATACAAACAAAGACAAAGCCTCTAACAGCCAAATCATGTTTTTATGTTTGCATGCAGCTGGTTTAACCCTCATACCAACCTCAATTATTGGGTACAGAGCCGCACAACATGCAAGCAACCCTGCTGATATTATGGTTCCTACCATTGTTACTTCATTTATTGGCACATTGGCTGCTTTGTTGTTTGTAAGTATCAAACAAAAAATAAATTTGCTCAATGGGGTGGTAATTGGTGCTGTGAGCATTGTGGCGGGTTTAATAGTATTGTTGATGGTTTACATTCAACAGCTCATTGGACTGGAAAAAATTCATTTTACAGGCAACTTGAGCAATGTGGTTTTATTGTCTATTGTATTGTTGATTGTAGCATATGCTGTTTTCAATGAAAAACTTTTTTCGGCTAACAATTCCAATTTATTTGACTCATTTATTGAAGGTGCCAAAGATGGATTTACCACAGGAGTAAGGGTTTTACCATATATGATTGCCATGTTGGTTGCCTTGTCTGTGTTCAGAAATTCTTCTTTAATGGAGTTGCTCATGTCGGGATTAACAAGCCTAATGACTACTTTTCATGTAGACCCACAAATTGTACAATCAATTCCGGTAGCACTCATGAGACCTTTCAGTGCAGGTGGGGCAAGAGGATTCATGTTAGATGCCATGAAAACCTATGGACCCGATAGTTTAACTGGACAATTGTCTTGCTTGTTTCAAGGAGCAGCCGAAACCACTTTTTATGTGGTTGCATTGTATTTTGGTTCAGTAAAAGTTAAAGACGCGCGCTATACTTTGGGTATTATGCTATTGGTAGATTTGGTTTGTGTGATTGCTGGAATTGGCGTTTGTAAAATATATTTTTAAGCACCTATTTGGGTGCAACTAATTTTAGTAGGTGAGTTTGTTACAGTAATGGTATGACCCATTACCAAACATTTGTTCATTTTTTCGTGACCGCAAGGCAACCCAAAAACAACAGGAATTTGGTATTCATCCAAAACGTCTAAAATAATCTCATTTGCACTTTTCCCAAAGGGAATGACATTGTCTTTCATGTCACTCATACTTCCTACTAAAACAGCCTTGAGGCCTTTAAAAAAATGGGCGCGCTTCAGCCCTATCAGCATACGGTCTATATGGTATAAGTATTCGTCAAGGTCTTCTAAAAACAAGATTTTATCTGTTGTATTGGGCAAACTTTCTGAACCTATTAAAGCATACAATACAGATAAATTACCTCCTATTAATTCTCCTGAAAAAGGTTCAGTTGGCAGGTTGGTATTGAGCACATGTTGACTCACTTCAAATGCAATACCTTTACCAAATAATGCATTTTTAAAACTCTCTACAGATGCTGAATCATAGCGTTCAGGTTGCATACTAAAAGCCATACAGGCATGCATAGTGGGTATTTGGTATTTTGCTGCTAAATGTGCCAAAAAAACAGTGATATCACTAAAACCTATTAACCATTTTGGGTTTTGCACAAATTTGTTAAAATTCAATGCATCAATGATTCTGACACTGCCATAACCACCTCTGGCAAATAAAATTGCGTCGATGCTTGGGTCGTCCAATAGCCGCTGCAAACCCCTGGTTCTTTCTGCATCTGAACCAGCAAACTGGTGCTCAACTGCATAAATGGTTTCAGACAAAACAACTTTTAAACTCCAAGATTCAAGTAGAGCAATGGCATCGGCTATTTCAGCAAAGTTTACTTTTCTTGCACTTGCAGCAATGGCTATAGTTGATCCTGGTTTTAAATAAGCTGGACTATTCATTGAAAGTTTTATGAATATTTCTCGTTGAACTTGACTTTGATGTCTGTAAAAATATCTTTCACTTCTTGCTCTTTCGACTTATCAGAAATCAACAAAACATCTGGTGTATCAACAACAATTAAGTCTTGAACCCCATTCAAAACAACCATTTTAGAGGCGGGAGCCAACGATTTATCTACCATACAATTGGTGGTATTGTAAGTTAAAATATGTGTACCCTTTTTTACATTTTGGTCTACATCCTTTTCTGAAATATCATACAAAGAAATCCAAGTACCTAAATCGTTCCAGCCAAATGTAGCAGGCAACACATACACATTTGAAGCTTTTTCCATGATTCCGTAATCTATAGAAACAGCCCTTGTTTGCTCATAAATTTGCTGTATCACTTCCGATTCTTTGTCTGTAAAATAGGCATCTAAGGCCTCTTTAAACAGCGCAAACTGATCAGGTACAAATTCTTTGAATGCCGATTTAATGGTAGAAATACTGAAAATGAAAATTCCGGCATTCCATAAAAAATCTCCACTGTTTAAAAAGGCTTTAGCCAAATCTAACGATGGCTTTTCTGTAAAGGTTTTCACCTTTTTGAGTTCGTTGTCACCTTCTAAATATTGGATATAACCATAACCTGTATCTGGCCTAGTTGGGTGAATTCCCAAAGTAACCAATGCATGATTTTTTTGTGCAAAACGAATAGCCTGTTGCACATTGGCTAAAAACAAATTCTCATCTAAAATTAAGTGGTCACTTGGTGCAACTATACAAATTGCATGTGTATTTATTTTACTGATTTTACCACAGGCATAAGCAACACAGGCTGCCGTATTTTTACCCATTGGCTCAGCTAAAATTTGCTGGGTTTGTATTGAAGGCAATTGCTCTTTCACCAAACCAACATAGCCCTGATTGGTTACGACATAAATATTCTCAGGTAAAAAATCGTGTAAAAACCTTTTGTAGGTTTGTTGCAATAAAGAGCTTCCGGTACCAAGAATATCTAAAAACTGCTTTGGATAATTGCTTCTGCTTGATGGCCAAAAGCGGCTGCCAATACCGCCCGCCATGATAATTGCATAATTATTTTTGTTTTGCATAGTTTAAATCAGACGCAAATTAGCTTGTATTTTCCAAAGATTTCATAGTATTATTTTAAAATTAGAAATGTTAGGCTTAACTTAGTACACAGATATTTAAACAAGCAATCGAGCAATTTTACGGCATACTATTCGTTTATATTGCTCTTTTACAATTACTTATAGAAATGGCTGAACAAAATCGCCCAATATTAAACAACAAAAAAGAACCTGTAGATTTAAAACAAGCACTCAATACCTACTTTGGGTTCAATAGTTTTAAAGGTGAACAAGAACAGATTATTACCAATTTATTGGCCGGTAACGACACTTTTGTAATTATGCCAACCGGTGGAGGAAAATCTGTGTGTTACCAATTGCCTGCCATGATCATGCCAGGAACAGCTATCATCATTTCGCCACTTATTGCATTGATGAAAAACCAGGTAGATGCTTTGCGGTCACTCTCTCATGACAAAGTAGCTCATTTTCTGAACTCTTCTCTAAATAAGGGCGAAATCAGTACTGTAAAAAAGGACATCAATGCGGGTCAAACCAAAATGTTATACATTGCTCCTGAAACACTCAAAAAAGATGAGACTCTCGATTTTTTAAAAACAATTGACATTTCTTTTGTAGCCGTTGATGAAGCCCATTGTATCTCAGAATGGGGGCATGATTTCAGACCAGAATACCGCAGAATTAAACAAATGGTGAAAGAAATCAAAGATGTTCCAATGATTGCCTTGACTGCTACAGCTACACCAAAAGTTCAGTCAGATATCATGAAAAACCTGCAAATGTCTGATGCAACAGTTTATAAATCTTCGTTTAACAGAGCCAATCTATATTACGACATTCGGTCAAAAGGTAAAAAAGGTGAAGCCATCAAAGAAATTGTATCTTTTATTAAGGCAAGACAAGGAAAGTCAGGAATTATTTACTGTTTGAGCAGAAAAAGAGTAGATGAAATTGCAGGCATTTTACAAGCAAATGGCATCAAGGCTTTGCCATACCATGCAGGGCTAGATGCTAAAGTAAGGGCTGACCACCAAGACCGTTTTTTAATGGAGGATGCCGATGTGATAGTTGCAACCATTGCTTTTGGTATGGGAATAGACAAGCCAGATGTGCGCTTTGTAATTCATTACGATATCCCAAAAAGTATTGAAGGTTACTACCAAGAAACAGGTAGAGGCGGACGTGATGGACTAGTAGGAGAATGCGTGCTGTTTTATAATCCTGCCGATATAGATAAACTTGAAAAATTCTTAAAGGATAAACCTGTAGCAGAGAGAGAAATAGGTGAGTTATTGATTTTTGAAACCCAAGCTTTTGCTGAATCTGCATCGTGTAGAAGAAAATTTTTATTGCACTATTTTGGGGAAGAATTTGATGATAAAAATTGCAATGCCATGTGCGACAATTGCAAGCATCCTAAAGAAAAAGAAGAGGCAACAGCTGCTGCTGTTCATGCACTTGAACTAATTGCAGAGGTAAAAGGCAAATACAATTTAAAACACATTGTAGATGTATTGATGGGTCATAAAACGCATGAAATTACCATGAGTGGACACCACGAACTTGCCGTTTTTGGAGTAGGCAAATCACGTGAAGAAAACTATTGGAAATCTGTTATCAGACAATTGCTCTTGCAAGGTTATATCACCAAAAATATTGAAAATTATGGGCTATTGAGTTTAAATGAAAAAGGGCTGTCGTTTATACAAACACCTGCTCCATTTGCCATTAGCTTAGACCATAAATTCGAAAAAGTAGCTGATGATGATGACAGCAATCCTGAACCTGAGGGTGTTTATGACGAAGCATTACTTGAATTGCTCAAAGAGCTCAGAAAAAAAATAGCCAAAGAAAAAGGTTTACCTCCTTACATTATTTTCCAGGAGCCTTCATTAGAAGAAATGGCCTTAAAATATCCTATTACGCTAGAAGAAATAAGTAAAATAGCTGGTGTAAGTAGTGGCAAAGCCAACAAGTTTGGAAAGCCATTTGCAGAACTCATCGATAAATATGTCAAAGAAAACGACATCGAAAGAACTGAAGATATTGTTATTAAGTCTGTTGTCAATAAATCTGCGCGTAAAATTGCCATTATCACAAATATTGACAAAAGGGTTTCTCTCGATGACATAGCTAGAGGCCAAGGCTTAAAAAAAGAAGAGCTATTAATAGAGATAGAAAACATTGTCAATAGTGGAACTAAGCTCAATTTAAAAGCATATGTCTATGAAATTACCGAAGAAGAAATTGTAGATGAAGTGATGGATTTTTTTAGAAGCACCCCTGACAATGTTATGGCTTCAGCCCTTAAAGAATACGGTGAAGAATTTAGCAAAGACGACTTACAATTGATGCATATTCATTTCATCTCAGAAATGGCAAACTAAGTCTTAAAAAAATTAGTTTGATTCTGCTGTCTAAATGATACATTTGTTCCCTGATTATATTTTCAAGTGGATCATCATCATGAGAATAGCCACAAAGTTTCTGTGGCTGGGCTTATTGTAGCCCTGGGCATTATCTATGGAGACATAGGCACTTCACCGCTTTATGTAGTAAAAGCCATCATAAAAGGACGAGAAATTAGTGAACAGTTAATTTACGGAGGATTGTCTTGTATTGTTTGGACAATTACCCTTCTCACTACCGTTAAATATGTAACCCTTGCCCTCAAAGCTGACAACAATGGAGAAGGCGGAATATTTTCGCTTTTTGCACTTGTAAAAAGAAGAAAGCCTTATTTAATTGTACCAGCCATTATTGGTGGCTGTACATTATTAGCTGACGGCATGATTACTCCTCCTATTTCGGTGTCGTCTGCAGTAGAAGGATTACTTATTTTAAACCCTGATATTCCAACCATTCCAATTGTGTTGAGCATTATTACGCTGTTGTTTTTAATGCAAAGAATGGGAACTTCAATTGTAGGTAAGATGTTTGGCCCCGTAATGTTAATTTGGTTTAGCATGTTGGGCGTTTTAGGCACTTTATCAATTGTTCAAAACCCCGCCATATTAAAAGCATTGAACCCCTATTATGCTTACGATTTTTTGGTAAATTATCCTGAAGGTTTTTGGTTATTAGGAGCAGTTTTTTTATGCTCTACTGGTGCAGAAGCCCTATATTCAGACATGGGACACTGTGGTAAAAACAATATCAGAGTCAGTTGGGCTTTTGTAAAAGTCACTTTGCTTTTAAACTATTTTGGTCAGGGCGCATGGGTATTGCAACACTTACATACTAGAATTCCTGTAGAGCAAAATCCGTTTTTCTCAATCATGCCAGAATGGTTTTTATTAACCGGTATTGTAGTAGCAACTGTAGCTGCTATTATTGCTTCACAAGCTTTAATTAGCGGTTCATTTACACTTGTAGCAGAAGCACTCAGACTCAACGTTTGGCCTAAAGTAACCATCAAGTATCCAACCAATTTAAAAGGACAAATTTACGTGCCAAGTGTCAATTGGATTTTATGGATAGGTTGCGTAACCATTGTTTTGTATTTTAAAGAATCAGCAAAAATGGAGGCAGCTTATGGACTTGCCATTATCATTACCATGATTATGACTACCATACTACTCATGAATTTCTTGCAAAAAATTAAAGCTCCA
>CANHRW010000042.1 GCA_947462865.1 Bacteroidota bacterium
ATCTTTTGATAGAAAAAAAGTTGATAATTCTTGTCCTATTGAATTAAATATTGTGACAGAAATATTGTTTAAATCATTCCAATTTAAATTTAATCGGTCCTTTGCTGGGTTTGGATAAATTGAAATTTCATTTTCAAAAATTGGGTCGTTAATACCTGAAGGGTTTGATAATTCTCTGATTGGACGACCTGACCAAGGGCAAAAATTTCCAACAGTTCCAACCCAATAAGCTGTATCTGCGTCAACATCTGTGTAAGGACAACCATCACAAAGCTCTATTGCCATTTCTACAAGGTTCCATTGATTAGGAATAAAATGCCATAAAAACCAATGATTTGCATTGTGATTGTGACCTCCATTGCCATATTCAATTGGTCCGTTAATAAAGTTTCTCTGCTTTAGTGGTCTAGCCAAGTTAGCAAGAACTGAGTCTATTACTATCTGATTAGAGGTAGAAGCAATAAATGTCGTGTCTTGCCAGTTTCCATGTCCACAGGTTGTCGAAAATTCAAAATATCTAGTTGTCTGCGCTTTACCAATGAAACCCAATGTTAAAAGCATTATAAAAGTCAATCCTGTTTTTTTCATTTGTCTGTCTGTTTTAATATTATTATTCTGTTTGTTCAATTATACTTTGGTCTATTTACAATGACCGCTAACGGTAAATTGTATGAGTAGTGGCAGATTGCGTAGTATTTTCCTGTCGAACCGCTACGCAGTTTGAGCGGGCTACAAACCTTAATATTTTCCACATCACCTGCCATTACTTATACAAAATGTTGTATGTAGTTATTCTTCAATATAATCCCAGTTTTTTATGGGCTCAAAAGTTTTATATCCTTCTTTTACGGAGGGATGGTTTAATACAGATTCTACAGTAACTTCTGGTAATGTATCATCAGCTATCCCCCTTTTTATAAAAATAAAATTAAATCCTAATTCGTTAGCCCCAACTAACCGATACCCTTTTTTATTTGCTAATTTATTCATAGCAATAGGAGATGCTCCATGATATACAGGATGTTTTCCCGGGAAAAAATAGTCAGGATCGTATGGAACAACAATGTTTTCTAATCCAAATTCATTATGCGTTTCAATGATTACTACTTTGGGAGAAATAACGTTTATTGCATCCCAAACCCAATAATCATTACCATCAATATCAATGGATAATAAGCCTACTTCTCCTTTAAATCCAGACTCTTCTATTAACTCATTAACGTTTTCACGTGTTACTTTTGCACACTTAAATTTTGGCTTATAAAACCAAGGATGCGGGTATTTGTTAAAAAATTTAATTCCTCGTTTTATACTCTTTGGGTTACCATCAATAAATAATCCTCTCCATCCAAAATTAAAATACAAATTAGCAGAATTACTATTTATACCATCATCAGAACCAATTTCTACAAATACTTTATTATCCATTCCAATGATTGAAAAAATAAACAAGAGTAATCCATCTTCCTCAAATTGAGAAAATACTCTATATCCTGTTTCAGAAATAGATGGTAGTTGGTTTTTCATTAAAAGTTCTTGATATTTAAGATATAATTGCCTCTGTTGGATTTGAACAGAGGGAGTAAACCTATTTCTAACTTTTAGTATTAAAAGTTTATCTTTTAGAAAGTTCTTAATTGTGCTTTTCATTGGGTTTATTTAATTACATACAACGTTCCGCGGCCTTGCGCTGTTGCCGACTTCGGAAAGTTAAATTGTCCTGCTAAGATAAAAATAAATGCGAAACGAAATGCTGAATTTTAGTAAGTTAACGGCAATGGCGCAAGGCCGCTGTTATAGGTTGGGCCATTCACGTTTGACGGAACTATTCTATATTTGTCCTGTCAAGATGAAATACGAAACTCCAAACAACC
This sequence comes from Bacteroidota bacterium, assembly GCA_947462865.1. GTDB lineage: Bacteria > Bacteroidota > Bacteroidia > UKL13-3 > UKL13-3 > CAISCU01. Next base: position 1,875 of record CANHRW010000042.1, read on the forward strand.
AAAGTGAAGTCCTCCCAAATTTACTCGACCTTAAAACATTCGATGAGATTGCATTGTCTGAATTTGAAGGTTTTTTGAAAGCTGAAATTGTTTTGACTGAAAAATTGTCGAGACGAACAAAATTTGATACCGCTTACATTTTAAAAATACACAAATTGGCTTTAGATCATTTGTATTCGTTTGCTGGTAAATATCGTGATGTCAACCTGTCTAAAGGAGGTTTCCCATTTGCAGCAGCTAAGTTTTTGCCACAAACTATGGAGAATTTTAATAAGGAATTATTGTCTGCATTGCCCAATAAATATAAAAATGTCGATGATTTAATTGTCGATATAGCTCGTGTACATGGAGAGTTATTATTTATTCATCCTTTTAGAGAAGGGAATGGTCGAACAGCGAGGATATTGGCTAACCTAATGTGTCGTAAGCAAGGTTACCATTCACTAAAATTTGATAAAGTCGGAAAGGATGAATTTGAAATGTATGTGTCGGCTGTACAAAATTCAGCAGTTAAAACTACGATTTAATGATTGAATTTATTAGGTCTATTTTCCAAGAGTAACTTCGAGCTTTTTTAGTGTGGAAGTAGCAAAGTCAGAAGAAATATTAATCCCTTCAATTTTAAAAGACGCAATCATTGAGTTGAGGATTTCTTGTCTCAATTCTTTACTTGTCTTTGGTGTTTTTTGTAGTTTTGTTTTCACAGCGTAAATATAACATTTTTTAACGTGAAGACAATACTTATTTGAAAGTCATGGCCTTACCTATAACGTTTTGCAGCTACCCGAAGGGCGGGATTTTTACCACAAATGTTGTTGCGGAGAACTGAAATTTCTTCAACCACAAAACTGTCTGCGGAACACTGAACCGCCACTTTTGCCAAGCCCGTGTTATATGCCGTTATTTTAATTTGTCTTTATTCATCTTCCGAATATGTCAATACATATATTTTAGAAACTAAAAATAATTATCCAGCCAAATGGGTAATAAACCATTTATAGTTAAGTATTATGAAGTTTAAATTGATTATTAATTCAAGGTCATACTAAAGACTTAACAATAAAATTTTTTCGGGATAATTTGTTAAACGATTTCTATGTTTAAAGCCTATTGTGATTTAGTTTCTAAGTCTTTAATTGTTTTTTTCAACTTTGTCACATGCCAAGATTGAAAAATTGTCATACCTATGAGACTAAATAAAAATATTTGATTTCCATAAGTTAAATGTAAAATTTTCATTAGAGCTCCTGCAATTACCAATGCGGAACCAAGGCCGTAAATTAAATTTTCTGTTTTCATATTTTTTATTTTAAATTTATTTGTCATAATAAACAGTAGTTTTCAACTAATCGAAAGTCTACGTTTCTTTTATGTCAAGTTGTTTATTAGGATTAATTTATATTGTAATACTGCTTTTTATCATTTTGTCATCTCTTATAATGGCATATAACGATTGGCAGCTACAAGAAGTTGGCGATTTCGGAGACGAAAACTGTCTACCACCACTGAACTTGATACGAAGCACAAAGCTTCATTTAACCACTGAACCGCCAATTTCTTGTAGGTGCTGTTATACAACGTTTATTTAAAAGTTCACTTGTGCTTGAATTCTTAATAAATTTCCTGTTTGGTAATTGTCTTGCTTTACAAAATCTTCATATCGTCTGTTAGATATGGTGTAGTTAACAACTAGTTCAAAATTTTTATTTACCTGCCATTCTCCACCAATTTCAAACTCCCTAATGTTATAACTTCTTGCATCTCGTTCGTGTTTTTTGCCTCCATCATAGTATTGGTACCTAATAAATGGAATGAGTGTTTGTTTATTCAGTTTTGCTAAATAACTTAAAGTTACATAGCCACCTTTAAGAGGTCTAACTTCTATTGAGTCTGTTACCTTATTAAATTCAGGCCCTTTTCCAATTGTATATTCTGCCTGAATACCAAATGGTTTCGGATATAGCACAAAGGTAGCTGCCACTCGTTGGTCAAGGTAATTTAGGTCGGAGTTTGTTTTTACGCCATTGCTGAGATTTGCTTTTGGCATTACCCATTTTCCAGTGTAAGCCTGCACCCCAAGCTCCACAATTTGTTTTTTATATTCAAAAGGGTATGTAATGCGGCTTACGATATGAGGTTCGTTGTTTAACTCTGGATTATTTGCAGTCTGACCATTATATGCCCCAAAAGCAAAAACACCGTAGTCACCACTTCCCTTTAGACCATCGTTCACTAAACTTGAGAAGAGTTTTCGTTTTTCTTTAGGTGCCCAGTAAAAGAATACACCAATATCACGTTCATTCGAAACGGCACTGTTCAAAGCATCATTTCGGTCTAATGGTATTCGATTTTGGCTTGATTGCATATTTTCAAAGCCATAAGGAACCTTACTTTGTCCAATTCTAAATCTAAATTCGTTGTCTTTATCTATGCCTACATCAAAATATGCATCTCTTATTTGTGCAAAATGTAAACGATCTGAAGAAGGGCTACTCGCAAAATCAGGTTGAACATAGAAATAAACATTTTTGTTGATTTGTCCAAAAAGGATAATCCGCATACGTCTCATGAAAAATCCACCATCTTTTCCCCACGACCTATCACATTGTTCACACCCTAAGTTTTCATTTGTTTCAAGCAGTCGATTATATCTAATTTGAGAATAACCTCTAATAGAAAAGTTGTCGTACCATTTTTTAGGTTGCACAACTTCCTCAGGTGAGTTGATTTTTATACTATCAGATTGAGCAAAAGAATTCAATGAAATGAGCAAAAAAGCTAAAGGGAAATATATGTATGTCTTCACTATGTATGTCGTTCTTTAAATGTTGTATAACGGTCCGCGGCTTTGCGCTGCGCGGGACAGTTGACCCAAATGTATCAAATGGATCGGAAATCTCCAACTAACGTGATGATTATGAGAACTTCCAATGCCCGCGTTGCGCAAAACCGCTGTTAGCGGAAGGGCATTTCATTTTAATCCTATAACATTTCAAGACCTAAGTAATTAAATTTTCATCTAATATTCTGAATGCATCTATCAAAGTTTTACTATTAAGGCCCTCATTGAAACTTGTTTCTAAGTAATTCATTATCCATTTCTCTGGAATAAATTTTGAATTCGTTAATTTAATTTGATGATAAACATGCGGGATAAATAAAGTAAATCTTTCTTTACTTTCAGAAAAATCACTATTTACAGCCCAAACAGTAGCGTTTTCGGGAAAAACAAGCATTGCATAAGGATAAAGTTCTCTGTTGTTACCTTCGTTGTCAATATGAGTAATAGAAATGCATTCAGAAATTGATTTTTCAATAATCTTTATATAATCCTTGTATTTCTGTTCCATTCTAAAGTGATTTATTTTATGAAGTTACGAAATCCGTTAAATATTGTTTATAGTGTTCAATTACAAAAATAATTGATTGTGAGTTTTTATTGATTGGAAAAAATCGCCTTTCCGCTAACGTTTTGCAGATTTGCGATGGGCGGGATTTTTACCACTAATGTTGATGCGGAGAACAGAACTTTCGGCTACCACTAAACTGTCTGCGGAACACGAATTGAAAATCAGCGAAGCTAAACCCCGCCTATTGCAAATGTGCTGTTAGCGGCTGGTTTTCTTCTCATTCGTTCAACTTCTCTTTCAATTTGTCCCAAGTTTCTGTTGTCATAACGCCTGTATATATTGACTTCTTGTCTTTGCTGTATTCAATAATATATTCAGCTCTTTCTTTGGAGTCAGGGTGTGTGCTTATCCAAGTCAAGTATTTAGTTGCTTCATTTTCCTTGTCTGAAAGTTTGAAAAGAAAATCAGCAAATGGTTCTGGGTTTATTTTTGCTTTTATAAGATAGTCAACGGCTTTTATGTCTGCTTCTTTTTCTAAACTTCTGTCAAATGCTGATGACGAAAGCATTTTAGCCGTCTCTTTAACAATTTCAGAACCACCATTCCCTGTTGTCATTGAAATTAATACTGAAAGTCCAATTTCTTTGACTAACTTTTTCATAACATGATTCAAATTAATGTGTGCAATTTCATGGCAAATAACTCCACTTAATTCTTCTTGATTGTCCGAATTTATTATTAAGCCACTATAAACTATTAAATGTCCATTTGGCAATGCGAAAGCATTAATGTCGTCTTTGTTAAGTATGTGAACTTTTATAAATTCTCTGTCAATTTTATTTGCAGTGCAAATTCGAGTAACAATACTGTCTATGGAATTTACTACAAATGGATTTTTGTTTTCTTTTTCAGTCCGTTGGAATATTTCCCAAAAAAGGTTGCCTAATTTTTCTTCGGTTTTGTCGGTTACTTTCTGAACTTTAAAAACAGTAACCCAATCTATTTTTGTAAGGGCAAACCAAGTTCCGAAAAATAATAATATTGATATTGCTCCTTGAATAATCGTCTTTTTCATATGCCTGATTTACAAATTAATGTTGTCAAGTTGCCATAAAACCACCATTCTACATGGATACCTTTTCTTGTCTTAATTGCTGTGTAAATTGTTACTATAAATTCTGTAATGTTAAATATTAGTGCTGCAATTATGTAAGCTATATAGTTATTTGAAATGTTTTCGTCTGTGAAAATTATCGAAATAGTCCACCAAAAACCAAAGCTATTAATGAAAAGCATTGACAATTGAGATAACAAGGCTTGAGTGCAATGCCAACGAACAAAATATGTTCCTTTACGATTGCCTATGTAGAATATCAAAGTTGCAATGAGATTAATAATAGGCAATGGCAATCCCACGATAATTGCAATTAAAGACATTAAGTAACTGTTTGAAGCTGCCTCAGCTTCGTGTTCTCCTGGTTCGTAATTAAATTGTTTTACATTTATCATAGTCCTTTTGTTATGTTCCAAATCCAATTGATAATTACAATTAATACTAATGGAATTGCAAGTTGTGGTCTTCTTAAATATGTTTCTGCATTTTGATAAAAATTAAATAGTGTATTTCTTTTAGCCGTAATGTCCGAAATAATCCAAAGAGGCAATAAGAACATAATGATTGCAATTAAAAAGCCCAATGGATTTATGTTAAATGCTTGAATGAAATTGCCTTTTGTCAATGATAAGATTGAACGTGTTGAGCCACAGGAGGGGCAGGGTATATTTGTAAAATGTTTAACTAAACATACTTCAATTGGTTTGCTCATAGACTGTTCGGATGATAAACCAACATAAAGCCAAATATACCCTGCAATACAGGCTATAATCATAATTGAATAAAGCTTATTCCTGCTTAAAGCCATTAATACAAAAATTGTTGCATTTTTTGCAAGTTCTTTTCTCTTGTAGATTTTTGAATATTAAACCAGTCTACAATAGTCCAAATACCTAAGCCACCACAAGTTAACAGTTTTCCAATTCCAAGTCCTGTGTCACCAAGCATAAAGCGGTCAATACCTAATGAACCAGCTAAAATTGAAACAATTAAACTTGTGGTTGGGTCTTTTAATTGAACAGTTGAAATCATTGCCCATTTTGAATCATCGATTGCAATTAGTCTTTCTCTAATTACATTTACTTGATGACTTTCAAAGAATTTTGCGTTTGACATGATAAACATATCTACTTTTTGTGCTTCCATTTTTTTGTTTTTTTTATTGATTAAAAATTTATTACTCATTTGGCTTTTCGTTTTCGCCCTATTTTTTGAAATGGTAACTTGTCTCCATTTTGTGTTCAATTATACAAATCTATTTAGGAACTGTCAAAAGTCATTATGTTTTTGTTCATTGTCGTGTTACTGTGTCGGTCGGTTAAACTTGCCGCTAACGTTTTGCGGCTTGGCGATGTGGCGGATTTCTAGTACAAAAGTTCAATAAAATTACTGATGTTGAACCTTGCACAAATGTTTCATAGAAGCACTTAAGCCGCCATATTGCCAAACCGATGTTGGCAGTAGTTATACTTATCTTGTCATAAATTCAACATTCGTGTAAACCCAATAAATGACCATTATAACTGTGATAATTAGTCCTACAATTTTCAAATTCTTGTTTTTCATTGACAATGGAATGAGAATAAAACTCAAATTTTGTAAAAGCCACAAAGAGCCTTGAATATATTTAGTTGGACTTTCATACCAATTATCAACTAATTTCTGTATTGCAAATTGTGCAATAACAGATATAAAAGCTATGCTTATGAAAATAATCAGCAAAGTGTCCGCAGACTTAGAATTTACATTCTCTTTTGAAGGTGTATAAGACATATCCATTCCACAATTTCTGCAGAACTTTGCTCCTTCTTCGTTTGGTGTGTTACAACGTAAACAGTTCATATTATTTTGGTTTTAAAAGTTATTTTTGTCAATTACTTGTGTGTTTGCAGCTTTGTCGCCGAGTTTTCTGCCGTCTTCCGTTGCTAAAACCATAATAGGTTCAATTAACCAACCAACAAAAGGAATTATTGCAACCAATCCTGAAATAAAATTTCTAAAAAAGGATTTCCCTTTGTCGCAAGGTGCATTGTTGTCAAGGTTTACAACCATTAAATCAAGTGCTTTTTTACCCCAACTTTGCCCTTGTCCCAAACCATCTTTGATAAAGTTGTAAACCAAAGGAATTATGTAGAATAAGAAAGCAAAAAAGAAAAACCCAATTGCTCCATCTTTGTCGTAATAGCTGTCTGCCTTTGCCATTCCTAATGCAAAAAATATAATTGCTGGAATAGAAAGTCCCAACGAAATTAGTCCGTCCAACAATGCAGCTAAAAATCTATTTCCCGAAGATGCTTTTGGATATTTTTGATTTGTTCCAAACTTTTGATAAAATTGAGTTTGACCGTAAATTGGTTGGCTGAATTGTCTCGTTAAGATAATTTTTACTTCTCCGCCATCTCTTGGGCAAAATTTTATGTCGTCAGAATAAGATGTGTTGCAGATTACACATTTTGGAATTAAATCTTCTGGTCGAACAAGTTTAGAACCGTCATTAACACAAAACTTAGTGTTGGTTGGAAATGAAGTTTTGCATTTTGGACAAACAGGATTTTCAATGTACTCCAATTCTAAATTGCAACCACAAGTCTGGCAAAACTTTGTGCTTTTTTCAAATTCGCTTCCGCATTTCGGACAATTATTACTCATATTTTTTTTCTGTTTGTAGATAGTCATTCTTAATTACTGCCAACGTTCCGCGTGAAGGCGATGTTGCCTTGTGTTGCGCCTGCGGCAAGGCAATATTGCTTACACGCTGTTACAGGCTGGTTATTTTACCTTAACTCTTTGAAAAATTACACCTTTGCTATTTGTTAAATTTGTATGGTCCTCGTTGAATTTCCAGCTAATAGAAACATTATTTTGCTCATATACTCCCTCAGCGTTTACATTATCGATAGCATTCCATTTTCCAGAAAGATCAATGACTTTAGTGAAATCTTCTGAATTTGTTTTGCCATTCATAGAATAGGCCGTAGTTCTAAATATTAACCCATCAAAGGCAAGTGTAGTGTATACCTGAGCCTCTGTGTTGATAGACTCCCAAATATAGCCATAAGAGGTTCCAATTTCTTTCACGAGTTCACTATTTCTGTCAATTTCTTCGACTCCTGTTTTCACCTTGTTGCTGCCTGTACATTTTTCAACTAGTAAATCCCATTTCCGATTCAACTCCGGTTCTTTAGAGAAATTTACCTTTTCCCAATTTTCTACACCTAATTCCTTGCTTATAGCATAACGACATGCATCCGTATTTTCTTTAGCCCATTCAGAATTTTCTGGTTCTGTCAAACATTTACATATATCAACTGATGTGTTAACTATTTTGTTTTCAGATTCATTTTTAGAGCCTCCACCACAGCTACTCAGAATTGTTGAAGCAATAATTATTGCCCCGAAAATTGTCATTAATTTTTTCATTTTCTTTTAAATTTATTTTTTACACTTTTGGATTTTCAGAAACTCCCTGATTTTAAAGTAGTTTTCTTGTCTCCACTTTTTTATCAATTTTACAAATTGTTTTTTAATAAATATCAAACTTGTCCTTTGGCGTTTCTCTTGTCTGTCGTTTTCCGTTTGGTTGTCTTTTCATAAACTTGCCCATAACGGTTTCGGGCTTGGCGAAGGGCGGGCTTTTCAGCACAAAAGTTGATGCGGAGCACAAAACTTTCGGCTACCACAAAACTGTCTGCGGAGCACGAATTGAAAATCAGCGAAGCTAAACCCCGCCTATTGCAAATGTGCTGTTATAAGCCGTTTTTCGATGTCCGTCAAGTGTTTGTCTTACTTTATTTGCAATACTCATTGTAAACTTTTAAAACATTTTTATTCCCAAGTTCAATTGCTTTTTTAATGTCTGGGCACCCATCTTGACCCAATGATAATTTTGCTATGCCTCTATTCCCCAATGCCATATTTGAAAATTCCGTGTTGTAGTTATCATATTTTATTGTCATTGTAAAGTCAGCGATTGCACCAGTATAATCTTCCAATAAAAGTTTTGCATAACCTCTATTATTATATGCTTTGTAATAGTCGGGTCTAAATTTAATTGCTTGTGTGTAGTCAGCGATTGCACCTTTATTATCGTCAATGTAGCGTTTGTTCAGTCCTCTATTAAAATATGCTTCCGATTTCATATAGGTATCTTCTGTTGGATAATTTTCAATTGCTTTTGTGTAAAGGCGAATTGCTTCTTGTCTGTTACCAGCCTCAGATTGCATTTTACCGTCATTGTAAAACTTTACAGCAATGTCGTGTTTGTTGGTATAGTTGGACATATCCGTAGCCATACCTTTGTCTTTGATTGAGTAAATAATTTTTAAAAATTCTTTTTGGTCATACTTGAATTCATCCTTATAGCTGTAACAGTAGGTTATTAAACTTGCTTTTTTACCGAAATAAAAAGCAAACATTCCGACTAAATTTCCTTTAATACTAATGCCCATATCATAAGTGAAAATTAAAATCTTATTTTGGGCATCATAATAGTTTTTACCCACCTTTAACTCTACATCAAATTTCCCGTTAACCATTTTTTGAATTACTTTATCAAATTCAGGTTTACTTGTGAAATATTCTTGCACTTTTTTTATTTCATCTTCATTGGTTGTTGTAGCATAGATATTTTTGAAAAGAATGTATGGATAATCCATATCAGCGTTTCCAATTTTTTGGTAACAAGCTTCAAACTGTATGTCTTTACGATATTCCAATAAATCCTTTACATCTTTCATTTTTTGTTGCAACACTTCTTTTGGTAATCTTTTCCAAGTTTTATCAAAGGACAAACTAAATCCAAGTGGGCTTTCATAAATTGTTTGAGCAATTGTATAATTGCTTAAAACTAATAGGAATAGTATTGTAAAGTATTTTCTCATTTTTCTGTGGCTACGAAAATGGTTTTTATATAAATCCAATTATCATCAAATATTCGCCAGTCGCCTCTGTGATTGATAACTAAAAAAAATTAAATTATCCTTCATATCATAGATATTAAAGGTTCTTTCATCTTTCACGGTCAAATAACAAGTGTATGCAACATATTCATCTTATATGTAGGTTCTATTTTTATATTTAATCGGAAGTGTTGAATTTGTTGCGTACTCACTTTTATTTGCTGTTGATGAATAAGAATAGGTGTTGTAATAAATGGTGTTGTATTTGCTATCAGGGTCTATCCAGCCAGGTTTTCCAGTGTAAGGATTTACATTTCCTTTGGTAGAAAAATTATCTCGATTGGTTGAATTTGGAGCTGTTCTAAAATAGGGTTGAACATATGTTCCATCCTTTCGAGTATATCCACTAACTCTCACGTGCTTAGAATTTGTCTGTGCAAAACAAACCCTAAGCACGAGAGTAAGAGTAAAAAAAGTAAAAGATACTTTTTAAGCATTAGTTGACTGTTCTTGATTACCTATGCCTTTAGGATTTTGACCATATTCATTCTGTCCATTGTCGCTGTCAGCGAATAACATCCAGAAACCGTAAAAAGGAATGATTTGATACCATCCGCTATTTCCTCTGTCGTGGCATC
>CANHRW010000043.1 GCA_947462865.1 Bacteroidota bacterium
TGCTCAACTGTGTAAATACATTGGTAGCCGGATTGTATTCGTAAAAGGCAGTTTGGGTTAAACCCATACTTCCTCCAATTAAATAAATTTTATTGTTCAAGCTTGTGGCATAAAAACCAATATCAATACCTGAACCAGCTGGCAATGAAGCCTTGTTTTGCCAAGTATTGCTGGCTATATCATAAGCTTGGGTGGTACCATTGGAATTGAAGCAATAGATTTTGCCATTGGCTTCTGCTACGCCACATTCTATACAAGGGCTAGGTTTGTCTGCAATGGAAGTGTATTTTCTGTCATTGACATTGTACTTATACGCATTGCTTGTATTGTTTTGATTAAACAAGTAAATGTTTGAATAATAAGTAGTGGCTCTGACAAGACTTGTTGCTGGTAGGTTTACGGTTGCTACTGTGGTGTCGTTTGAGCAGATATTGGCGGCGGCTAGCGCCGCCGCCAAACTCCTATAAGTAACTCTAATACTTTGGTTGCTGTTTACATTGCTAAAAGTATAAGAACTGGCGGTTGGTACTTGAACACCATTGACAATGATACTGTCAATCCAGTAACCTGAGTTTGGTGTGAATGTATAAGTTTGTGATGAACCTGAATTGAAAGTTGTTGAACCCGATGGGGTGATGTTGCCGTTGGTACCTGAACTTGCGTTGATATTATAAGTAACTGTTCCTGTATAGAGTTGGGTGACTTCTTGTTGGGTTAAAGCACGGTTGTAGATGGCGATATCGTCTAGTTTGCCATTGAAAATTTCTCCTAAAAGACCTCCAATCTTAATATTATTTTGATTGGAAGGTGTTGGACTATTTAAATTGAAAATAATGTCTAGTATTCCATTTATGTAAAATTTAACAACATTCATATCATATGTTGCTAATACATGATACCATTTATTATTAGTTTCCAAGGAGGGATTACTCATTTGGGAAATAGTATTAAGTCCACCGCAGTTCAACCAAATTTTTTTGGTATCATTTTGAGTAGGCGATAATTGTACAATCCAAGAATCAGAAACGCCAGGATTTGCTTTATTAATGATACTTTGATGTTGATTCACATCATTAGAATTTAACCAAAATGAGAAACTCATTGAGTTCGTTAAGTTAAAAATACTGTTATGAAGCACTTCAATATAACTTGAAATCCCATCAAAACTATAAGCCTTCCCACTATTTCCATTCCTATCACTTGTCAAAGTCGCTCCATTCACCGTTCCATGATTGCCATTCCCGCTTTCGTCATTGGCATTGCCATTGAATGGCCAGTAACCTATTAAGCCGTTGGTGGGTAAATAAGATGGAATGGTATTGGTAACTGTCAAATTCAAAGTAGCAGAACTGTCACACCCATTTGCATTGGTTAATGTTGCTGTTTGGCTACCGTTATTGTTGAATGTTAACCCATTCCAAGTATAGGGTAAGTTTGTTGAAGGAATTGTCAAATTGGTTGTTGAACTGGTAGGTGTGCAAGGGGGAACTCCGGTGTACAATGCAGTAATTTCTGACTGAGTCAGTGCTCTATTCCATATACCTATATCATCTAATTTTCCCTTGTAAAAGTAATCTGCTATTGTTTGATGTTTTCCAAATAAAATTGGTGAAGTTGAGGCTGATAAATACTTATCATACAATTTACTATTATCCAGAACACCGTTTACGTATATTTTAACGACTGTACCATCGTAAGACATTAAAATATGATTCCATGTTGTTTGAGGAATACCATATTTTTTTGAAAAGATGCTTAATTGTCCTGAACCAATATTTACATTTTGATTTATTTGAGCATTGTATTGATTGGAATCAATATGATACATTAGGTGAAAATGACCCGTTTGTTGATCCCACCCTCTTGATACCATAAACTGTGAATACAGTGTATTTCCGGTTATTTGTTGCCAAAGTGAGATTGTAAAGTTTTTTGAATTATTTAGATGATTAATATTTGGCGTTGCTATGTAGTTGCCTGAACCGTTAAAATTAACTGCTGAATTTAAAATGCCATTTCTATCTGATGTTAAAGTCGCACCATAGTTAATTCCATGGTTCCCATTTCCACTCTCGTCATTGGCATTGCCATTGAAGGGCCAATAACCCACCAAGCCATTGGTGGGCATATAAGATGGAATGTTTTGTGCGCCAACAAACATTGACACCAAACACAGCAGCAACAGAACGGGTAATTTTACTTTCATTGAATTTGAATTAAAAAGTCAGTTTTAAGTTTCAAACAAATATAAAATTTATGACTTAACATAAAACCATTATGCCATTGAAATGCCTATTCATGGAGGCAGCTTCTTAAATATCGTTTTTTTAGAAAGAGCAAAGATTAATTGAAAAATGAGTGTCACATTTTGAAGAAATGACATTTTTAAAAGAGCTTTTCAAGGGAAAATCCCCAAAACTGGGTATCAAAACTATTTTATAAAATATTTTGATTATCAATACTTTAAATTATTATGTAGTAGTGTAGTAGTAGTGTTTGCGTGCACAGATTTAACAAGTGAAAGTGGTGTTGGGTATTCAAAAAAACCATTTTGTGCAATAGCGGTTAAATTCACAAAACTAAATCTAAGACAAAATGAAACAATTTACACAAGTGATTTGTGCATTGCTGATGCTCGTTTTTCCGAGCTTTGTATTTGCACAACAAATTGACCTTCCTGTTACATTTGACAATGCCAATTTAACCTATACCATGGTTGATTTTGGCGGAAATGCTAGCAGTGTGGTTACAGACCCTTCAGCTGGCGGAGGAAATAACCAAGTAGCCAAAGTAATTAAAGGTACCGGTGCAGAATTATGGGCAGGTACAACCATTGGTGGAGATAGTGGTTTTGCAACTGCCATTCCATTTGCACAAGGTTCTACCAAAATTTCGGTGAGGGTATTCTCTCCAGACAGCGGTATTGTAGTGAAATTAAAGGTTGAAGTTTCAACAGACAATACCAAAAGTGTTGAAACGGATACCAGAACTACCAAAGCTAATGCTTGGGAAACTTTGGAATTTGATTTTGCCAACCAATCAGCCAATACTGCTGCTATCAATTTTGCGAATAGCTACAACAAGCTTTCTATCTTCTTTAATTTTGGAACTACCGGAGCAAACGCTGGTGAAAAAACATACTACTGCGATGACATTCAATTCATTGCAGCTGCATTGAGCCAAATTAACTTGCCAGTTAACTTTGACAATAACACTGTAGATTATACCATGGCAGATTTTGGTGGCAATGCTAGCAGTGTTGTAGCTGATCCTGTTAATCAAGGCAACAAAGTAGGTAAAGTAATTAAAGGCACTGGTGCTGAAACTTGGGCTGGGACAACTGTTGGTACTACAGCTGGTTTTTCAAGTGCCATTCCTTTTGCAAATGGTTCTACTAAAATGTCTGTAAGGGTATATTCACCTGATAGCGGCATTGTTATTAAAGTGAAAGTAGAAGACCCTAACGACAATACCAAAAGTGTAGAAACTGATACCAGAACTACCAAAGCAAATGCTTGGGAAACTTTAGAGTTTGATTTTGCCAACCAATCAAACGGTACTGCTGCAATTAACTTTACTACCACTTACCAAAAACTTTCTGTGTTTTTTAATTTCGGTGTAACGGGTGTTGCAGCTGGTGAAAAAACCTATTATTTCGATGATATCCGTTTTGTAACTCCAGTAATTGAGCAAATTGCATTGCCTGTAACCTTCGACAAATCAAACACAGACTATACTTTAATTGATTTTGGTGGCAATGCAAGCAGTATTATGGCTGATCCAAATGATGCCAATAACAAGGTTGCAAAAGTAATCAAAACTGGTGGAGCCGAACTTTGGGCAGGTACAACAGTTGGTACCCAAGCTGGATTTTCATCAGCTATACCATTTGCTTCAAACGCCACCAAAATGACCATGCGCGTGTATTCACCTGATGCTGGTATTAGCGTTAGAATGAAAGCAGAAGATCCTAATGATGCTACCAAGAGTGTAGAAACTGAAGCTAAAACTACCAAAACTAACGAGTGGGAAACTTTAGAGTTTGATTTTACAAACCACGCCAATGGAACAGCTGCTATCAATTACTCAAACACGTATCAAAAATTATCTGTGTTTTTTAATTTTGGCGTTACTGGTGCAATTGCTGGTGAAAAAACTTACTACTTTGACGATATCGCTTTTGGTGGATCGGGCAACCAACCAACCAAAACTTTTGTAACTTTTAGAGTGGATATGGCTAAGAACAAACCTGCCGATACCGATACCATAACTTTAAATGGTTCATTTAATGGCTGGTGTGGCATGTGTACGCCAATGACTAAAATTCCTAATACGGATATTTGGACTGCCACATTGTTATTAGATATGAATGAAACATACGACTATAAGTATGTTGTTGGAAATTGGGTGAAACAAGAAATTTTGAGAGAAGGTTCTTCATGTACAACCACTAAATCGGGTTATACCAACAGAAACCTTGTGGTAAACAAAACCAACGATACCTTGCCTTTGGTATGTTGGGAGAGCTGTACAGATTGTGCAAGCACCTTGCCTAAAACAAAAGTTACCTTCAAAGTAAACATGAAAAATTATGTGGGCGACATGAGTAAAGGAGTAACCTTAAACGGTAGTTTCAATGGCTGGTGTGGTGAGTGTACTAAAATGGATAGTATAGGTAATAACATCTATGCTACCACTTTAAACTTAGACAGCGGTTCATACGATTTTAAATTCACTATTGGCAATTGGGAAGACCAAGAATCTTTTAGTTCATCTGACCCTTGTACCAAAACAGTTGGAAATTACACCAACAGGTTTATGGATGTGACTGGAGCAGCTGAAATGACAGTTGGAGCTTATTGCTGGAACACTTGTACTATGTGTGATGCAACAGGCTTAGCTGCTTATGAAAAGGAAGCTATGAAAGTTTATCCAAACCCAGCTTCTGAAGTACTGTATATTCAATTAGAACAAGGCTTCGGAAAAAATACCGAAATAGCTGTGTACAATAGCATTGGACAGGTAATGTTGGTAGACCAAAACAGTAATAAAGCCGACTTTGGAACCATGTATCCGCTTCAAATTAAATCTTTGAATAAAGGCATGTATTTCTTAAAAGTTGAAACAAATAATCAGGTTAAAACAATTCCATTCGTAGTAGACTAAATTGTTTGTAATAAGTTAGAGAAGGCCGGTTTATCCGGCCTTTTTTAGTTTATATATCGGACAGGTAAGTGGTTAAATTAATACCATTGGCCAGATTCATTTTCTTTCTGAGTCGGTAACGGCTTATTTCAACTCCTCTTACAGATATATTGAGAATTGAAGCTATTTCTTTTGAAGACAAATTCATGCGCAAATAAGCGCACATTTTAATGTCATTGGCATTAAGTTGCGGAAACTTCTCCTTTAACACTTTGGTAAACCTATCGTGAATGCTGTTAAAGTAAACCTCAAACTTTTCCCATTCTTTGTCTATCAAAGCATCTTTGTCAATGTTTTTAATCAATTCTGTTAAATCGGGTTTTATTTTTGGGTCGTTACTCACCTGCGCAATTTTTCTGAGTTTATCTTTAATACTCAACAACATTTCGCTTTTTTGAACAATGTGCATGGTAGATGAAGCCAATTCTCGGGCTTGATGCTCCAACTCACGTTCCAGTTGTTGATTCTTTAATTCAATCAACTCTTTTTCTTGCTGTTCTTTTTGACGGGTTAATAGAGCCGTTTGATTTTTATATTGGTCTTCTTTTTCTGCAATTATTCTGGTGGCCTTTTTCCAAACCAATCTTTGAGGGAATAAACCAATGAATATAACTACAATTACCAATACAATGATATAGACAATTTTAGCTGCCAATGACCAATACCAAGGTGCTTCAATGACAATGGTTAAAATAGTATCTGGCCCTTCAATTCCCATGAATTTAGCTTTCACATGAAAGTGATAGGTGCCATAAGAAAGCCTGCTAAACTCTCTGGAGTTTGCGCTTTTCCAGGGAGTCCAGGATTTATCCCAAGATTCTAAAAAAGTACTAAATACCAGGTCTTTGTAACAATAGCCATTGGGTGAACTGAATGAAATTTCCAGCGATTTGTTGTGGAGTTCAATCACAGGAAGTGGATTGCTTAAATAATTAAAATAAACCGAATCAGGGTTCGACAAACCATGAATAGAGGTAAACATGATTTGAGGCGTTGATTGCAAAAATTCCTTAGACTTTTTTAAATCAATGGCTACAAAACCAATTTCGGTTCCAATAAATACTTCATGGCTTGTAGTTTCATACAAAAACTCAAATCCACCTACTAAATTTTGCTCCAATAGGGGGAGTGTAATTTTAGAATAGCCATAATTTACCCCATTATAGGTAGGTTTAAAACAACCTATTTCATTTTCAGTAATGTACCAAATATTGCCGTTTGATCCGTTTATAAACCGTTTATAAAGCAATTTGGTATCTATTATCTCTTGAGACAACTTGGCCAACTGGAAGCGATCGGTTTGGTTATTGTAAGTGTAGATGCCTGATTGGGTGTTAAACGTTAAACCAAGATCGGTATTGAATACATAGTTCTCTGTTTCAGCCGGCAGTCCTTGCTTTTTACCATACAATTTCACATTCAATATTGAACTTAAATCGGGGCTCAATTTTAACTGATACATACCCTTATAAGGATGTCCTACCCATAAATTACCATCGGCATCCTCTTCTATAAACCTACTCGATTCTTTAAATCTGGTATAATTTTGAACAGGAACTAAATTTTCTTTGTTCCACTTAAGCAAACTTATGCCATTGTAGGTGCCTAAAACAAAGAATCCTGGATGCATAGACAATGCCTTTAATTTCCATGCTCCTCGGCAATCTTGTATTTTTTCGGCACGTAATTGCTTCACTTCAAAAAGGCCATCATGGTGACATATAAATAATTTTTCATTGATGACCTGAATAGACCAAACTTGGCCTTCAGAATTGGCAACTAATGTGTAAGCGTCTGAAGAGGTATTGCTTTTTGAACGGTAATAAAGTCCGTTATTGGTTCCAAAATAATAAGCATCACCGAATTCTACCATAGTGTAGCCAGTACCTTTTAGCAAACCATCCGGAACAATATGCCCGTAAGGATAATTGAGCCGAACCAAATCTATACCATTGTTGAGTCCAAGCCAAACATTTAAGTTAGGATCTACATGAATAGACAGCACATTGTTGTTTTGTAAACCCTCTTTTAGGTTCAAATTTTTATAGGGAATACCCTCTTCATTTAAGAAAAATATACCCGAACGATTGGTGGCTAATAAATAATGATTGTCATAAGTGACAGCCTTGTAAACACTTGCATTTTTAAGGGATGAGTCTGGTACAGGGAGTTTAACAACTTGATTGTCTTTGAGCGTAAACAAGCCTTCTTTGTAGGTACAAAGCAACAACGCATTTTGCTTAAACGGTAAAATAGATGAAATATGAAGACCTGTATTTGCTACTAGAGTTTGAACCTGATTGTATTTGTTAATGGTATAGATACTTCCATCAATTGCGGTGATGTATATTTTTTGGTTAAACTGATAACTATTTTCGAGTTGTTTAGACCCTATTTTTAATAATTGAATGCGGCCTTCACTGAATACAAACATTTGACTGCTTGTTTGAAAGTAAATTCGGCCAGCATTGGCTTTAATAGACCAAACATCCTCAAAACCTTTTAAGGAATTGGGGAGCAAATGTGCCAATGAATTGAAAGCAATTTTACCCCTTTCATTGAAAGCATAATACCCAATTTCATTTTGCCCGCCGGCGTACAATCTTTGAGTGAGTGAATCGTAATAAATTGACCGGAGAATAGACTTGGCTGGTAAAGGGTATTTGGTAAAATCTTTGCCATCAAAAACCAGTAAACCATCATTATTGGCAAAGAAAATCAAGCCATTATTGGAATGTGCAATTTCCCAGGTTTGTGTACCAGCTGCTGTAATAGATTTAGGGTAATTTAAAACCATAGGGTTTGTTTGTACCAATGTGGCATAAGCAATTGTATTTGCCATTAAAAAACAGCTCAACAAAACACCCAAAATTGATTTTTTTGCAGGAAATATCATTTAAATTTACAAGTATTTGAGTGGTAATATACTTTTAATTTTTAGTTTTAAACAATTTATTTTCAGGTACTTGATTTAATTTGTAGTAGCAATGATGTAGAGTCATAAACACTGTAGTATGTAAGTTGGGGGAACAAAGTTTAATAAATTGACAAAATGCTCCGAAATTGTTATTCGTTTTAAAAAGTAAGTATCTGAAAAAACAGCTCAACATATTGTCACAAAAATTATTCATGTTAGTATGCTTGCTCGCTCTAATGTTTACAAGCGTAGCAACGGCTCAAACGCCGGACACTTTGGATTTGCAAAAACCAATTGCTTCTAGTCCATTTAGAGGTTTACCACTCAAAAAAATTCAGGTAAACGGGTACTACCGTTTTTTTGGCATTAACCGCAATTTAACTGAGGCCTTTACGGTTATACCCGGAAATGTGTATGCAAATGCGCCTGCCTATGTTTTGGGCACAGGTGATGTTTACCGCGACCCCCCATTAATGTTATTAAACATTGGAGTTCAAGCAACTTCTAAAACATTTATTGGAATGGATTATGCGCTGTACCACAATTTTTCGGGTCAGCCAGGAAATGGAAACATTAACTTAAATTTAGGCATCAATTTAACAGGTAGTTTTCAAACTGCATACGGAAAGTTTACTGCACACATGGGCGGAATTAACTGGATTGATATGAGCGGTATGGTATTCAGTAGTTTTATTGGTTACCAGCGCTTCAGCTTGTTTGAAAGGTGGCCCTGGGAGGGCAATGCAATAGCATATGAGCGTGCTTCAAATTATTATGACTATGGCAATATTAGCCGTGATATGCGTTTTGGCATGCAACCATTTAAGGGGTTGTTGGTAGATGGAAACGACATCCCTGGTAACCTTTCGTTCAGATTTTTGTATGGAACTACGCCAAATCAGGCAACCTTAGCTAGTAAAATACCTTCCTATACAGTTGGCGGACGATTGCGTAAAAAAGTCAATAACCATGTATTAGGGTTACAATTTATGGACTATAAAATTTATCCTGATTCATTGGCCAAAGAAAAAGCAGGAGTTCAACTTCAAACCTTTTCGTATGATTTTGAAAAAAATGGACTTGAAATTTCTACCGAAATGGGAAGAGGACAACTTTATTCAGAAGTTCAAAAAAGGGGTTGGGGCAACGCCCTACGTTTTAAAATTAAAACACCTAAAGAATGGTTATTAGTGCCTGTTGAATTAGAAGCATTTTACTTGAGCCCCAATTTTGTAAATTATTACGGTAATTTTCTTAGTAACAACACCGCAGTTTTAAGCAGCAGTAATGTTAACCAAGGTGCTGCAGCTAATGCAAACAGTGGCGGAATCAGTAATTTTTCCGGATCAATAACCGATGTTGGACAAGTAAGCAATAACCGCAAAGGATTTAGCCTAAACAGCTGGATAAATATAGGCAGAAATACAAAATTTAATTTTGGGAATATGCTCAGCCAAGAGCTAGAACAAATGGGGAATACCCTCACTTTTGGCCATAAAATTAACGCCTTGCCATTTTCAAGATTTGCTCCGTTTACCACCAACATTGGCACTTATGGTAACTGGACTTCATACTTCAGGGGTTTTTCACAAACCATGCAAATTACAGATACAGTAGCTAACGGAATGACAAAAGGACTCACAGGATTTAACATGTTTCAGATTCAACTCAAACACCGTGTTAATATTGGTAAAATACCTGCTTACTTTTTATATGTTGGCTCATTTGGGTCTGCACAGAATTTTTTATCTATGATACCTGTATTGAATAAAAGGGCATACCTACAAACCTATTACCATGAAATAGATGGAATATTTCAATTGAAAAATGGCGTTGGTTTCATTACTAGTTTTGGTTATGAAAGCATTATAGGTAATAATCAAATGAATAAAGGCGACAACATAGATGGTAAACTTGGCAGCATACAAAACAATCCCGTGAACCAACAATCTACACTATATGGCATTGGTTTAGACGTAAAATTAAACGACAACTTAAATCTATACATGAGGCATAGGCTATTCAGTCAAAAGGATAAAAGTTTTACCAAAGACCGTATAGAAGGGACAGAGACGAGTATTGAACTTAAATTATTTTTCTAACATGAACAGAAAAACAAACATCCTTGTTTTTACATTGATACTACTGGCAAACCACTTGTTTGCACAGGATAAAAAAATTGACTTTTATGGAGCTGGACGATTCAATATGATCAACAGTAGCATTGAAGGAAATATACTCAATCAAGACACCACCAATCCAAGAAGGCAACAAACAGGCTATGCACTTTTTGATTTGGGTTTTCATATCAGACCAAACGAGTTTACAGAAATTAAAGCCACCACTAGGGTTCAAAATGATTTAAACGGATTCTGGGGTGCCGGCATTAATTATCAACTGAGAGAATTGTACTTAAGAGGATTATTATTTAAGAAAATTGCTTTTCAGGTTGGCGACTTGAATACAAAAATTACCCCATTCACATTGTATAATTTTACTGAAGAGGCTGGTGAAAAACAAGTGAAAGCGTTACGCCTATTCCAAGAAATAAATCATTACGATAAATTTTATGGAGACCATTCATGGAGACAACAAGGGGCCCAAGCCAACATGGCATTTGATTTTAAAAAATACCTGAACCAAGTAAGCCTTTCAGCGCTAATTACAAAGAACAGACAAACAGATTACTTTAGTATTCCAGACCGACTTTTTAGTGGGCTCACAATAGCTACAAAATCTTTCAATCACCTACATGTGAATTACCAAGTTGCCCAAACATTTGATGTAAAAAATACAGCAATGTTTAGCAACACTCGTTATAAAAACACTGTACATACCATTAGCATGAGTGACCAATATCAAATAGCTGATTGGGTAATGGGACTGAATTTAGAAATGGGTAAATCATTTGTAGACTATACTGCTTACCTGAACCAAATTCAAACGCCTGAAGGAAATTGTATGAATGGCAACTTGGTGTTCAAAAACGAAAAACACAAACTTTCATTTGAGTTGGGCATGAACTATGTGTCTACAAGTTTTAGAAGTATGGGTAGCCAAACCCGAAGAATCAATTGGAACCAAATACCTGAACAATTTCCATTCTATACCAACCGAGAAATACCTAGGCCTGCTGGTTTAATTGAAATAATGACTGATCCAGGGTTTTTAAATACACAACTTAACCCTAATTTGAGCTACTTCGACCCCCAATATGAAAACATCAGACCATATGGAATGGCTACGCCAAACAGACAAGGAATTGCTGCAAATATTTCATGGAAACATCCATTTCAAAATTGGGTTGAACTGAATTTGAATTACCTAAATGAAAAAGAAATTACGGGCCAGGGAACAACAGCTCTCAGAAAATTCAATGAATTAAAGGCATACGCCAAAATACATGTAAACAAGCTATATTCAGGTAAAAAGCATTTAAATATAGAATTGAGCTATAAAAATCAGCAAACAAATAGAACAGGGAATGCATCAATAGATGGCATAGAATTAAAAAGCGAATTGATAAAAGCAGGTTTAAATTATGTATTGTTTGACCAATTAGAATTAGAGCTGGCAACCATCTTGTTTCAAGCAAAAGGAAATGAGTTCATTGCTAGTAGAAATACCGTAAACGAAATTGATTTCTTTACTGCTTACAATACTCATCTCAAAGAACAAATTTATGTAGGAGGTTTAAACTACCAATTTGGTGAAAA
>CANHRW010000044.1 GCA_947462865.1 Bacteroidota bacterium
ATCAAAACTTAGTTTCAACTGTTCAGCATCAAACGCAATAATAGGGTAGCGATCATCTGTGTTATTCTTATACAATTGTACTGATTTAACTCTGCTGTCAAAAACTTCATTTGAAAGCGCTGCACTACTTGTTTTTACAGAAACAACAAGTTGCAAAAAGAATATGAATTTGAAGAATTTAACCATATTACTCTTTCCATAGTGAGGGGAATAGCATATAAGCCAATCCAATCAGCAATCCATTAAAAATAAATAAAACAATCATGTCCTTTCCTATTTGTGAAGGGTCGGTACCATCCATAGCTCTTTTACAGGCTTTGATTAAAATCAATAACAAAGGAATAATTACAGGCAAACTCAAAACAGGCATTAACATGCTGCTATTTCCTGCCTTAGAAGCAATGCCTGATATAAGGGTAAATGTGGCAGAAAAACCAATACAACCCAATAAAGATGCCAATAAATAATAGCCCATTATAGCAACAGGATTTCCCATTAAAATTGAATAAAAAAGTAAGCAAACCAAAGCAATAAGTCCGTTTAAAAAAGAATGGTATACGAATTTCGCAATCAATAAATTTTGCGGCTTTATCAGTTGGTGGTAATATAAATTTTTACCCTTTGACTCAGCAATGAAGCTTTTAGAAATCGATTGAATTGAAACAAATACCATAATGAGCCAATATATGGCGTTCCATGCCGGGTTGCTCAATATTTTTGCAGCCAAATACACAATCAGTACCGATGCCAAAACTTGCAATAGAATACCATTTATGGCATAGCGTTGCCTCCATTCGGTTATCAGTTCTTTTCTGATGAATTGTTTAACTTGGTATATTGACATGCAGGAGGTAAAAATAACCAAAAGCATAGACTTGAACAAAATTGCATACAAACATCTTTCGGAAAATGTATTTTTGTTCAAATTTGTGATTAATTGTAAAAATGAAAAATGAAAAAAATACTGGTAGCTAATAGAGGAGAAATTGCATTGCGTGTAATGAGAACAGCTAAAGAAATGGGAATTAAAACCGTCGCTGTTTTCAGTGAAGCAGATAGAAAAGCATTGCATGTAAGGTATGCCGACGAAGCAGTTTGTATAGGCCCACCTCCTAGTAGTCAAAGTTATTTATTGGGTGATAAAATTATTGCTGTTGCCAAACAAACAGGTGCAGATGCCATTCATCCAGGTTATGGATTCTTGAGTGAAAATGCCGACTTTGCCAGAAAAGTTGCTACTGCTGGTTTAATTTTCATAGGACCTTCTCCAGAATCGATGGAAAAAATGGGCGATAAAATCAGTGCCAAACAAACTGTGTCAGGGTTTGATGTTCCTCTGGTTCCAGGAACTAAAGAAGCGCTAAATGACATTGCATTAGGTAAGAAAATTGCCGACGATATAGGATACCCTGTTTTAATCAAGGCTTCTGCTGGAGGTGGAGGAAAAGGAATGCGCGTAGTTGAAAACGCAGCAGGTTTTGAATCAGCCATTCAAATGGCACAGTCTGAAGCCTTAAACGCATTTGGTGACGACAGTGTATTTATAGAAAAATATGTAGGATCACCGAAGCATATAGAAATCCAAATTTTAGGTGACCAACATGGCAATATTGTCTATTTATTTGAAAGAGAATGTAGCATTCAAAGAAGACACCAAAAACTCATAGAAGAAGCACCTTCAAGTTGCTTAACACCTGAAATCAGAAAGAAAATGGGTGAAGCAGCTGTAAACGTTGCTAAGGCTTGTAATTATTATGGGGCGGGAACCGTTGAATTTTTAGCAGATGAACAGCTCAATTTCTATTTTTTAGAAATGAATACCCGCTTGCAAGTAGAACATCCGGTAACTGAACAAATAGTCGGTTTAGATTTGGTAAAAGAACAAATAAGAATTGCTAACGGCGAAAAACTCGGTTATTCGCAAGCTGATTTGAAAATCCATGGACATGCCATTGAACTGAGAGTTTGTGCTGAAGACCCTCTTAATAACTTCTTACCAGATATTGGCAAATTGATCTCATACAAAACACCTCAGGGTTATGGTGTGCGGGTAGATGATTCATTTGAAGCAGGCATGGAAATTCCTATTCAGTATGACCCAATGATTGCCAAATTAATTTGTTTTGGCAAAACAAGAGAAGAAGCCATTAACAGAATGAAAAGAGCTATTTCAGACTACCAAATAACAGGTATTCAGACAACATTGTCTTTTGGGCAATTTGCCTTAAACCATCCAGCATTTGTTGAAGGACATTTTGACACCAAATTTATAGATACCTATTTTAGACCTGAACTACTTGAAAATTCAAGCGAAAATTTAAATGAGGCTACTGCATACTTAAGTGGCTACTTGTACAATAAAAAATCAAAAACTGAAGCAGCTCATACCATTCAAGGCAGTATAAGTAACTGGCGTTTACAGAGAAAATAACATGGGGTATCGCATTCAATCTATACACATCAAACAACTACTCCCAATATACTTGGTTGTGGGTATTTTGCTCTTTTGTGCTAAGATAAATTTGCATGCTCAAACCAAAACCATTTTAGATTCTAAACAATTGGGGTTGTATTGTCATGATTATATAGACTTAAATGAACATGGTTTTTTACTCAAATACAATAAGTATTTAGATGATGCAAGAGGAACCGGAAAAGGAGCTGGCATACAAGAAACTTTCTTTTACTACAGTAAAGATTTACTAAAAAATGCCACCTTTAGAATGAATTGTTCTGGGGAAATTTCTGTTTTTGCTAACGATAACTATCTTCTATTAGTTGACCGAATAGAGGAAACTTATCACATGAAACTTATAGATTATGCCGGAAAAGAAGTAAAAAGCTTCATTGTAAGTATTGCTGATATTGGTTTAAGCCAAGATTTGATTGCAAGAACAACCCTTACTTCTTTCAACAGACTTCTTTTGGAAGTTTACGATAGCCGCGAAGAATTACATTTATTTGAATACGACCTTTTTAATACTGATAAAAAAGGATTTTATGAAATAGACAATGCTTTCCCTTCTTCCAATCCTTTTGAGAAGATGAAAGTTGGTCCTTGGAATTATTTAACAGCTAACAATCAATTCCATATTCTTTTAAGAAGGGGTTCAAATGCAGAATATGAACCTACTTCTTTAGCTTATCATTTGTTATTTTACAATGAGCGTTTTCAACTCAACAAAGAATTACTTATTGATAATTTATTATATCCCGGAGAATCATTGTTTGGAAAAGAAGCCAATGTTACACTTAATAAAAAAACACAAACCATTGTTATAGGAGCAAATATCATTAAAGACAATAAGCCTTTTGTATTGGTGTGCAATTATGGATTTCAAAACCAATCTAATATTTTAACGTTGTTTTGGCGTAAATTGATTCCAGTTATTCACAACAACAAGTTTAAATTAATTGATTTCGATGGCTATTCAAGTCCATTACCTCCCGAGGTTAGGAATCAAGGAAACAGAATAGAAATCAGTTTGTACAAAGCCAGAACTTCTATTCAAGAAGAGGGCCTAAACCAATTGATTACCCTAAATGAACAAGGTGAGTTACTTTTTAACCAAATTCAAATGGGTACCTACGACCAATTGAACTTAGATGGTTATTGTGTAGACAACGACAATTTGTATAACCGGATCAAAACACTACAAATGAACCAAACTTTAAAAAAATATTGCGAGCAAACGGGTTCAGAGGCCCTAGATATGAATTACACAGATACTGGAGATGAACTGCTTGTCATTAGGGAAAACAAAATCAAACAAGTTTTAATGTATTTTTTTAGATCTAAGTAATCGTATTTTCTTAACAATACCTTTTAAAATGCCTCTCATTCATGAATTATTTAGTTACCATTGTATATGATTCGTACAGAACAAATTAGCGCAATAGCGCAATCATTAGAAGCAGATATAATTGCAATTAGAAGGCATATTCACCAAAATCCCGAACTCTCATTTCAGGAATTCGAAACAGCAGCATTTGTAACTGAGAAACTAAAATCATTTGGTATAAATACGATAAATAGTATTGCAGAAACTGGCATTGTTGCCATCATAGAAGGTAAAGAACCCAAATCAAAAACAATCGCCTTAAGGGCTGATTTAGACGCTTTACCCATTCAAGAATTAACCAATGTTGATTACCGTTCTCAACATGCCGGTATCATGCATGCCTGTGGTCATGATGTGCATACAGCTTGTCTATTAGGTGCAGCTAAAATATTGAACGATACCAAAATGGAATGGACAGGTACTATCAAATTAATTTTTCAGCCTGGCGAAGAAAAATTACCTGGTGGTGCCAGTATGCTCATTCAAGAAAAGGTGTTGGAATCTCCTCAAGTTGAAACAATAATTGGCCAACATGTAATGCCTTTTTTACCAGTTGGCACTGTTGGTTTCAGGTCAGGTTTATATATGGCTAGTTCCGATGAATTGTATATTGAAATTATAGGTAAAGGTGGACATGGTGCAATGCCACATTTATGTTTAGATCCAGTACCAGTAGCAGCTCAAATCATCCTTGCTTTGCAACAATTGATTTCCAGAAAAAATAACCCATTGGTACCTAGTGTACTTACTATTGGAAAAATCATTGCAAATGGAGCAACCAATGTCATTCCAGACCGCGTGCATTTAGAAGGTACTTTCCGCACATTTGATGAAACTTGGAGAACAAATGCCCACAAAGAAATTGAACAAACCTGTCAACAAATTGCAAAAGCATTTGGCCAAGAAGCTGTCGTGAATATTGTAAAAGGATATCCATTTTTAAACAACAACCCTGAACTCACACAAAGAGCCAAAAATGCAGCCATTGCCTACTTAGGAGCTGAACGGGTTGTAGATTTAGATGCCTGGATGGCTTCTGAAGACTTTGCCTATTATAGCCAATTAATACCCGCTACATTTTACAGATTAGGTACTGCAAACCCCGAAAATGGTATTGTACATGGTGTTCACAATCCAATGTTTAATGTAGATGAAGCTGCATTAAAAATTGGTGCAGGATTAATGGCGTGGATTGCTATACAAGAATTAGAAAATTTAAAAAGTTAATGGAAGAGTCAAGTTTAATCTGAAACCCCAATCTTGGTATGTTGAATTGAAATAATTTGCATACAAATAACAATCAAATACCTTAAAAACATTTACAATACCATAACCTATTTCGGTGTATTTATGGTATTCAGGAGTTGCTAAAAAATTAATTTTAATCGCCTCTTTGAATGTTGTTTGATTGAGATAAGGCAATCTCAATAAAGCCAAGCGTTTCAATTGTAATTCCATTTTCCCCATCACAAATTGCTTATTGGTAGAATACATATAAAATGGAAGGTTAAAAAACCTATTTCGGCTTTCATCATTCATAAACCAAGTCGTATTGCCATCGAAAGAAAAATAATCGGGGAAATTGAGGGTCCTGGTTTGTAAAAACTTACCCATTTCAATCACATATCTTAGTTCCAACCAATGTCTCAAATGTACTTGCTGATTTACTTTCAAATTGATTTTAGTAAAATTTAAATCAGCGCCCCAAATACCCGGTAACGACTTGTTCAACTCCATTGAGATTGCTGGATACTCCGATGGAATAATTAGGTATTTTCCATTACGTTTTAAAATGAATTGACCAAACTTCCACTCAAAACCCAATTTGAGGTTACACAATTGATACGTACTGAAATCGAGCGAACGTAAAAAAGGACCATCTCCTGTTTCATTGTTTGGAGTAATGGCCATTTTCTTTTGCGCTAATTGCTCATACCTGTAACAATTCTCAAGACGATTGCGGTTGCCTATTTTAAATTCTCCATGTATCACAAACGATGGCATAAGAGGCTTACTAATTTTTATTTTGAAATAATCTTCCTGAAACAATCGGGTATTGTTGCTATGGTAAAATATGAGTTGAAATGCATTTGGTAAGGCACTGGCACCATAAGGGTTAAAATCTTTCAGCACAGAACCTAATTCTAAAAGAAATTGCTGTTGGGGCGCGTTTTTATCTATTCGTTCAATAGAAAAAACACCATTAAATGCTTTTCGTTCAAATGGAATTGAACCCATCAATCCAAAGGTCCAATGTTTGTTTTGAACGGAAGCCGTTTGAAATTTACTGATTAACTTTACTCCCCAACCATCAACCGTATTTAAAAACAAACCTTTTAGTGGAGACTGCCAATATCCACTTATTTTATTAGTGTCTTTTGGTGTATATGTTCCATTAAACAATAAACCCAATTGAATTCCACTTTTTTTCATGGTATAATTGTCACTGGTATCTTTTTTAAACACTGTACTATCTGCAATTGCATAAGCAATATTTTCTTGTTCATCTAAAGCAACTGTTCTGTTTTTATTCCAATACAAACTGTCTTTGTAAAGTGCAGTTGAATCAATACTTAACGCACTGCTATCAATCACTAATCTTACTTTTTGATTGCGTTCCGCATCTTTTTTAATTTGAGCCAACACACGCAACATCTCTAATTTAGAAGGATTTGATTTTTTACCCAATTCCTTTACCATTTTCTCCTGTTTAGTTTGTGCTTTAGATTGCATTTGATTCAATTGGGTTTCAGCTTGCCAATCATGTTTTAAATTGGGATTTAAATGAATTCGATAGGCTGACAATGCGGCCAAATAATGAAATTTGGCTTTAAACCCAATCATTGCCCCCTTGAATTCAAAATCGTAAGAAACAGGCATCCAAACAGTTGGATAAGTTGAAATTGGCGAAAATTTAGCCTTAGAACTGACCTCAAATTGGTTTCCTTTGTTGGTTAAGTTCAACGAATGAATACACCACAATTGATCTATAATATAAATTGATCCTTCATAAACATCTGATCCCGCTCGTTTTGGAGTTACTCTAATTTTATTGACTTCAACGCCTGCATCTATAAAACTTCCTTCATAGGTAAAATCATATACAGAAAAAGCTTGGGGTGAAAGCGGAGAAACCAATTCTTGATTAGATGTATTGTAAAAACTTCCTCTTACCATCTTCATTGGTTCTGGTGCCGATTCTAATTTCATATTTGATTTCAAAGACAAGACATGTTCTTGGTATGTATTGGGTTGATAAAACGTTAATTCATTCACACTTTCTGTAAGCATGGGCTTGTCTTCTTCTATATTTGAATTGCGCATTATTTTTTTGAAGAAACCAGGAATCTTTTCAAAATTTCCATTTCCTTTTAAATAGACTTTGGCTTTATAGGTGAGTACTTGCCTTCTATAATAAGGGGCCATTGCAATGGCCTTTCGCATGATATAAACAGCAGGGTTCTTTTGATTTGCCCTAACAGTCATTTCATTCAATTGATATGTTTGAGGCCATAAAACCACATTCACTTGTTTAATTTGATCTGAACTGATATCCAGATTCATTTTAACTGTTTGGTAGTCGATGGCATGTATAGCCAGTTGATAATTTCCAGGATGTAATTTCAGTTCAAAATACCCATCTTGATTGCTAAAAGTATTGAGATTAGTATCCTTTACGCTTACGGTGATATATGACAAAGGTGTTCCCTTTTGGTCTGTGATTAATCCCTGTAATGTTTGGGCCAAAGTTTGTGAGGAAAAAAGACCAGTCAAGCAAACTAAGAGCAATTTGCCGAGTGTAGTGAAACTAAAAAAATGAAGTTTTGGCTTAAACACAGCCAAACATAATCAATTATTGAAAAATATATATCAACTTTTTGGTTTCAAAAAAAGCTTCTTTAAAATAATCAGTTAAAGGAAACTCTTGAATGTGTAGTTTTTTATTGATGGCTTTTAAATCTTTGAATTCTTGATGCAAATCGCCACCTTTTAAAAAGATAAAACCATTAATTTTACTATTAAAATCTTCTTTGATATCAATGTATTTGTTTGACCATCTGTACAGTTGTTCACAAGGGGCAACAGCCCTTGCTGTTACAAAATGAAAGGGTTCGTTGAGTTGTTCCACCCTACCAATTACAAAATCAGTGTTTTCTAATGCTAGGGCTTCTGAAACAGCTTCAGCTACTTTTATTTTTTTGGCAATAGAATCTATGAGGGTAAATTCTGTTTCAGGAAATAAAATAGCCAAAGGAATACCTGGAAATCCCCCTCCTGTTCCAATATCTAATACCTTAGTTCCAGGTTTAAATTGAATGAATTTTGCAATAGCTAAACTATGCAAAACATGCTTTTCATATAATGAATCAAAGTCTTTTCTAGAAATCACATTGATTTTATCATTCCATTCTTTGTATACAGACTCCAATAAAGTCAATTGATTTTTTTGGTGATCAGTTAGCTCTGGGAAATAGCTAAATATTGCTTCTAGTTGTTGTTTGGGTTCCATTACCACACTTTTCTTTTTTTAGTAAAAATATCTTTGATACCAAATGCATACATATAGAAAAGGTAAAGTACATCTAGAATCGGGAGTAGCCATAATAATTTGGTTTGAGCCATTTTTTTAAAAACAAAATAAAAAACCAACCATTGAGCAAGGGTTTTAAACAAATAAATTCCCAACAAAAATTGCCATTGAACATGTAGAACAATACCTGCAACTAAGAATGCATAGAAAAATAACAAGCCAGCAAAATAAAAACCTAATAACATTTTGTCTGATAGCTTGTAATACTTGCCTGTATTGATATGTCTTGACTTTTGGTCAGACCAAGCTTTGTAATTCAATTTTGGTTCTGTGAACATAAAACTATCAGGATGCAATTGAATTTGAACATTTGATGAGTTTGCAACCTGATTGATAAACAAATCGTCGTCGCCACTCATCAGGTGTTGGTATTTGGCAAAGCCTTTATTTCCAAAGAATAGATCAGAGGTATATGCTAAATTTCTGCCTACACCCATGAATGGTTTTTTGGCCAAGGCGGCTGAAAAATAAAAAACAGCTGTCATTGCGGCTTCAAATCTGATAAATAAATTCAATAAGCCCGGATAAGCCTTGTAAGGAGAAAAGCCAAGTACAATTTGTTTATTAGCCGAAAAACCTGCAGACATGCCACTCAACCAATTTTTACTTGCTGGCATACAATCGGCATCCGTAAACAATAAATGTTGGTATTTGGCCGCTTTGATTCCCAGTGTCAAAGCAAATTTTTTACCTGTTGGGTATTTTTCTTGTTCTAGAATTTTACAAACTTTTAAATGGGCATATACTTCCTGGTAATATTCTAATAATTTCTGGGATTCGTCCCAACTGCAATCATTGACCACGATGACTTCAAACTGAGGATAATCTTGTTCTAATATTGCTTTTAAATTCTTTTCGAGATTAACATATTCGTTCCTTGCTGCAATCACAATTGAAACAGGCTCTCTCCCCTTTTCTGGCAATTGCGATTTGTAGTTGGCCAATTTCAAAAACAATCTAAAATAATAGTATAACAATACACTTGCAAAGACACCTGCCCCTGATAATATTAACCAATGTAATCCGCTTATTTCTTCCTGCATCATCTTGGCAAATTTAAGACTGACAACTTGCCAAACTCAATACCAATATCAACAGCTTGTGAATTATTCCTACTTTTAGGACAATTTTACTCAAAACCAAGCTGTTTGATGATTTGCTCTATCTGCCAATCTTCAATTGGGTCAAATTCTTCTTTAAGATTTGCATTGAATAGTTTAGCCATTCCTTGCCAATACCATGCTGTTATATTGCCTCTGTAACTTTGTAACAACTCATAACCTGTTTTACCCGTTTCTCTGTATAATAATTTAATGAGTATTCTACCTTGAGTTTGTGTAAGGTTATACAAATCATCCATAAACTGATCTTTAATGGATTGCTCTGTACGTTTTAAATATTCCTTCTTCAACTTATCGGTAGCTAATAATTGTAAATTTTGTTCCATTAATTGAAACCTAAAACTAGCCATTTTAGCATACGGCAAAACTTTTTTAATGTTATAGATTAATCGCTGGTATTTCTTTTCATATTCAGGGTCTTTTTGAGCTTTCACTATAAAATCAGGCAAAACTATTCCTTGTAATTTGAGGCTGTCTTGTGCTTGAACCGGATTTGAGTTGAAACCCAATAAGCCTAATAATATTGCTATGTAGAAATGACGCATCAGTAATTGCTTACAAAATGTATGCCTTGTTTGATTGCGATTGATGCTTTACCCACCACAAACCAACAATACCTGCAATGATTAATGAAAATGAAATCATTTCTGCCTGCGTAAACGAATACCCGAGTAAATGATACGCGTTGTTGACCCTTATTTTTTCTATTAAAAATCGTTCAATTCCATTGCAAATTAAATACGTAAAGAATAACTGACCTGCCCATTTAAATTGTTTGCGCAATAGCCATAAAACCAAAGCAACAATGATACTAATAATGGCTTCATACAATGGAGTTGGAAAAACAGGATTGGGCAACATATAGCAATGATTGCCTATACAATTAGGAATGATGACGCCTTCATTGATCACGTTGTGTGGGTATTGAAATGCCCAAAACCAATCTGGTATAAAAGCCAAAGCTTCTGGTTTTGCTGCTAAGTTTACAATTCCCCAATCGCCATCCCCACTTAAATGACAACCAATCCTGCCAATACCGTATGCCATCATTAAACCCACAGCAGCAGCATCAACCATATGGTACCATGCAATTCCATTTTTGTTGGTGTAGCGTAAAATCAATACCGCAGCCACAATTAAGCCCCCATAAAAAGTAAGTCCGCTAAATGAAAACAAAGATTCAATGGGATTAGCCATCAACTCATCTAAATTTTCAAGGTTGTGAAATAATTTGGCTCCTAATATTCCTCCAATTGCAGCCAAACCCAATATATTACCCATATGCTCATGAGCATGGACGGTTTGATTAACTTGTGTAATCGTTTTGCCTTTTAATTTCTGGGCCTCCCTGAATTTTTCAAAATAACCAAATATAGCCCCTATTAATGCTCCAAAAAAATTGCCTTTGCTCGATAAAATAAAGTGTTGAGGATTTTCAACAAGCGCATCATAATCCACGACCATTTCTAACAATTTATAACCGATGAGCGTATAAATTCCGATGTTTAACAGGTAATCAGTCCATTCAATAGGCTTGTTAATGGTTATCAACTTAGTCTGCACAACTAATTTGCCAGCTTTTTCTTTTCGAATCAATTCTTGATTGGTGAACCAATATGCTGCAGCAAAAGACACCGCCATAAAAAAACCAAATGTCTGAATGGGAAGTGGAAAATTGAAGCCAAACAAATCAAGTAGCAAATCAGATAAAGTAGGATACATATTAAAAATTTTAACGAATTTCGTTTATTCGAATCAAAATATCATTTCAAAATTTAAGAATCACCATTTTAAATAGCAAGCATATGCCTACAATTGACCTACGTTCTGACACTGTGAGTAAACCAAGCGCTGAAATGCTTGACTTTATGCAAAATATAGATCTGTCTTTAATTGGTGACGATGTTTTTGGAGAAGACCAAATGGTTAATGAACTGCAAACAACTGCTGCACAATTATTTGGAATGGAAGCTGCTCTTTTTTGCCCCAGTGGAACCATGACCAATCAGATAGCCATACATTTACATACAGGTCCAGGTACAGAAGTGATTTGTCACGAACAATCACATATCTTTTTATATGAAGGTGGAGGTATTGCAGCCAATAGTGGAGCCTCTTGTCATTTACAAAAAGGTTTGAACGGTACTTTTACAGCTGAAGCTGTTGAGGCCGCAATTAGAAAAGATGATGTTCATTTTCCTAAAAC